>JBLNGJ010000595.1:0-10149 GCA_050264675.1 Micromonosporaceae bacterium | reverse complement strand
CGACCTAGGGCGGCTATGGCGGCAGGAGGCGCTCGCGCACTTCATCGCCGAACGGCTGGAGCAGCTGCCGGCGCCGTTCGCCGAAGGTTACTTCGCGGCGTTGGCCGCACGCTTCCGGCTGGCGGCCCGCGGTGCCGGCCCGCCCCCCTCGGCCGATGAGTTACAGCTCGCTGGCCGGGCCATCGTGCTCGGGCACTGGCTGCGACCGGGCCTTCGCGACTTCGGAGGGTACGCGTGAGACTCGACGTGCTGGCCGTGTGCGCCCACCCCGATGACGCCGAACTGCACTGTGCCGGCCTGCTCCTGCAGGCACGGCGGCGGGGGGCGGTGATCGGCGTGCTCGACCTGACCCGGGGCGAGGCGGCCAGCCGGGGCACGCCCGAGCTGCGTCAACGGGAAACCGAGGCGGCCAACCAGATCCTGGGCCTGGCGGTGCGGGACAACCTCGCGCTCCCGGATGCCCGGCTGCAGGTGGATCAGAACCACCTCACGGCGATCATCGAACGACTGCGGGACTGGCGTCCGCGCCTGGTCGTCACCTCCAACGTGGACGATCACCATCCGGATCACCAGGCCTGCGGCCAGCTGGTCCAGCACGCCTGCTACCTGGCCGGAATCGGCAACCACCCGGCCACCGGAGCGGCGCACCGGCCGGAACAGGTGCTGTACTACCTGGACCGGATCGGCCACCAGCCGCACCTGGTGCAGGACGTGAGCGAGGTCTTCGAGCAGAAGCTGGCCGCGGTGCGCTGCTACGCCAGCCAGCTGTACTCCGAGCCGGACCTGGCCTCGGAGTCCGACGCCGGTGCGGCCTCGACGCCGCTGGCCAGCCCGGACTACCTGGACACGTGGCGGGCGCGGCACCGGTACTTCGGCAGCCTGATCGGGGTGCCCTACGGCGAAGGTTACCGGCTGCGCTCACCGGTTCCGCTGCTCGACCCACTGGCCTTGCTCTGGGGCCGCCAGGGCCTCGTGTGATCGCGGTCAATCGGGCTGCCGGGCCTGTACGCCAATGGGAAATGTCGCCCCGTGGGGAAAAATGCGTCGGCCACGGCACGCGGTGCAGGCGTGCTCGCCGGCCCGGTGCCCGTGCGAGTATGTCGGGGTGAACCCGCCGCCGCCGGCCGCGCTGCAACTCGTTCTCGGCGAGGAAGAGCTGCTGGTGGCCCGGGCGGTCGCCGCCGCGGTGGCAACGGTCCGCGAGAGCGAGCCCGAGGCCGCGGTGACCGACCATGCGGCCGGGGAGATGACCACCGGCGAGCTACTCGCGGCGGTGAGCCCCTCGCTCTTTGGCGGCCGCCGGGTGGTCGTCGTCCGCGACGCCCACGAGGCGAAGAAGGATCTGGCCACGGCGCTGCTGGAGTACGTGGCGGCGCCGGACCCGGACGTGGTGCTCGTGGTGACCCACGCCGGCGGGGCCCGCGGCAAGGCGCTGGCCGACGCGCTGCGCGACGCCGGAGCCCAGGTCGTCGGCGCGGCGAAGCTCACCCGTCACCGTGAGCGGCTGGACTTCGTCCGCGACGAGTTCCGCCGCCTCGGCACCCGCTGCGGCGACGACACCGCCGAGGCGCTGCTCGCCGCGGTCGGCAACGACCTGCGGGAGCTCGGCGCCGCGTGCGCGCAGCTCGTCGCCGACACCGACGGACGGGTCGACGTGGCCACCGTGGCGCGCTACTACCGCGGGCGGGCCGAGGTCAGCGGCTTCACCGTCGCCGACGCGGCGATCGTGGGCGACGTGGCCGGCGCCCTCGAGGCGTTGCGCTGGGCGCTGCACGTCGGCGTCGATCCGGTTCCGATCGCCGACGCCCTCGCCGACGGCGTGCGTACGGTCGCTCGGGTCGCCGGCGCCGCGCGAGGCAGCCCGAACCAGATCGCCGGCGCCCTCGGCCTGCCGCCGTGGAAGGTGGAGCGGGCCCAGCGGCAGGCGCGCGGCTGGACTCCGGAGGGCCTGGTCGAGGCGATGCGGGTGGCCGCCGAGTGCAACCTCGATGTCAAGGGCGGCTCGGACGACCGCGGTTATGCCCTGGAACGGGCGGTCTTCGCGCTCGCGGCGGCCCGCAGTGGCGGCGCCCGATGACTCAGCGCAGCATGTACGCGCGGCTGCTGCGGCTGCGGCACACCAACCTCAACGGATACCTCGGCCTGGTGCTCTTCGAGGGCAGCATCGCGGTCGTCCTGGTGTTCGTGTGTGCCGGCCTGATGAACGGGTGGGCGCTGCTGGCGATACCGGTCGCTATCGCGGTCATGGTCAAGTACTTCGACGTGATCAGCGACGTGCTCGCCCGCCCGGCGGCCGCCGCCCAGCTGAGGCCGGCCGGCCCACAGGTGGCGGTCGGCCGCAGCCCGGTGCCCGGACCGAGCCGGCCTACCACCTGGATCGACACCGCGGCACCCCGCCCGCCGGTGGCCCGCGGCGCGGTTGGTCTGGTGGCGCGCGGTGTGGCGAGCGTGTCGTCGACCGGCGGGCCCGAGCCGGTGGCGGGCGGCCGGCGGCCGGCGCCGCGCGTACGCCGGGAAAAGGTCGCCGATCCCGAGGCACTTCCCGGACCAGCGAAGATCGAGCCGGGCGGGGGCGAACAGCCGACCGGCGCGTTGACCTACAACACGGCGGCCATGCGCATGCGCGGTAACCAGGGACGCTTCAGCTAAGGGAACGGGGGAGCCGGGTCAGCCGAGGTTGGCCAGCTTGCGGGCGATCGCCGACTTGCGGTTCGCCGCCTGGTTCTTGTGGATGACGCCTTTGCTCACGGCCTTGTCGAGCTTGCGGGTGGCCGCGCGCAGCAGCGCATCGGCGCTCTCGCGGTCGCTGCCCGCGGTCGCCGCCACGCTGAACTTGCGGATGGCGGTCTTCAGCGCCGACTTGACTGACTTGTTGCGCAGCCGGCGCTTCTCGTTCTGCTTGTTGCGCTTGATCTGCGACTTGATGTTCGCCACGCGAGGCCTCGTCCTGCTCTGGGGTGGGGTACGGTCGGCGCGCACGCGGCGCACACGCAAAGAGTCAGGTTACCAGCCCCGCCGTTGCCGCCCCAAACCGGGCCGCACTGGACGCGGGGCCGGCTGGCCGGCGGGCGCACGCCGGCGCGCGTGCGACCATGGAGTGCCAGGCGCACCCCACCGCTGAGGAACGGAGCACCGTGTCCGCCACCGTCGAGCCGGCCGACCTCGACCCTGGGGCGACCGCGCCCGGACAGATCCGCAACTTCTGCATCATCGCCCACATCGACCATGGCAAGTCCACCCTGGCCGACCGGATGCTGCAGATCACCGGCGTGGTGGACGCGCGGCAGATGCGCGACCAGTACCTCGACCGGATGGATATCGAGCGCGAGCGCGGCATCACGATCAAGAGCCAGGCCGTGCGGCTGCCGTGGCGGGTGCGGACCGGTGAGTCCGCCGGCGATCGCTTCGTCCTCAACATGATCGACACGCCCGGGCACGTCGATTTCACCTACGAGGTGAGCCGGAGCCTGGCCGCGTGTGAGGGCGCGGTGCTGCTGGTCGACGCGGCCCAGGGCATCGAGGCGCAGACGCTGGCGAATCTCTACCTCGCTCTCGAGAACGACATGCACGTCATCCCGGTGCTCAACAAGATTGACCTACCGGCGGCCCAGCCGGAGAAGTACGCCGAGGAGCTGGCCCACCTGATCGGCTGCACCCCACAGGAGTGCCTGCGGGTCTCCGGCAAGACCGGGGCCGGTGTGTCGCACCTGCTCGACGAGATCGTGCGGCAGTTCCCGCCGCCGCAGGGCGACGCCGACGCGGCCGCCCGGGCCATGATCTTCGACTCGGTCTACGACGTCTACCGGGGCGTGATCACCTACGTGCGGGTCATCGACGGGCATATCAACGCCCGCGACCGGATCCGCATGATGTCCACCGGTGCGGTCCATGAGCTGTTGGAGCTCGGCGTGATCTCGCCCGAGCCGAAGAAGGCCCGGGCCCTCAGCGTGGGCGAGGTCGGCTACCTGATGACCGGGGTGAAGGACGTGCGCCAGTCCCGGGTGGGCGACACGGTCACCATCAACGCCAAGCCGGCCCGGGTGGCGCTGGGCGGCTACAAGGACCCCAAGCCGATGGTCTACTCGGGTCTGTACCCGATCGACGGGTCGGAGTACCCCGCGCTGCGCGACGCGCTGGATCGGCTCAAGCTCAACGACGCCGCGCTGCAGTACGAGCCGGAGACCTCGGCCGCGCTCGGCTTCGGCTTCCGCTGTGGGTTTCTCGGGCTGCTCCACCTGGAGATCATCCGGGAGCGGTTGGAGCGCGAGTTCAATCTCGACCTCATCTCGACCGCGCCGAACGTGGTCTACCGGGTGGTCATGGAGGACGAAACCGAGCACGTGGTCACCAACCCGAGCGAGTTCCCGGACGGGAAAGTGTTCGAGGTCTTCGAGCCGGTGGTGCGGGCGACCGTGCTCACGCCCAACGACTATGTCGGCGCGGTGATGGAGCTCTGCCAGGGCCGCCGGGGCGCCCTGCTCGGCATGGACTACCTCTCCACCGACCGGGTCGAGCTGCGCTACACCCTGCCGCTGGCGGAGATCATCTATGACTTCTTCGACCAGCTCAAGAGTCGCACCAAGGGCTACGCCTCGCTGGACTACGAAACCAGCGGCGAGCAGGCGGCCGATCTGGTCAAGGTGGACATCCTGCTGCACGGTGAGGCGGTCGACGCGTTCTCGGCCATCGTGCACAAGGACCGCGCCTACACCTACGGCGTGACGATGGCGGCGAAGCTACGGGCACTCATCCCCCGCCAGCAGTTCGAGGTGCCCATCCAGGCGGCCATCGGCAACCGCATCATCGCCCGCGAGACCATCCGGGCGTTACGCAAAGACGTGCTCGCCAAGTGTTACGGCGGCGACATCACCCGCAAGCGCAAGTTGCTGGAGAAGCAGAAAGAGGGCAAGCGCCGGATGAAGATGGTCGGCCGGGTCGAGGTGCCCCAGGAGGCCTTCATCGCGGCACTCTCCACATCGGACACGGCTGCCGACAAGGGTGGCGGCGCGCGGCGCTGAGCGCCGCCCGCGGTCGCCCGCCCCATCCGACCGAGGTGAGCGAACCCACCCGGGGCCGACCGTCGGGCGTCGGATCTCGCGACGATGAATCGCACGTTCGCCAGGTGGTCGGTGTTTGACGGCCGACACGGCTGGGAATCTAGTCGACCGTCCATCGTCTAAGACCTGGAGGAAGACCATGAGCCCCGGAGGCATCATCTCGGCGATCATCATTGGCCTCATCATCGGTGCGCTGGGCCGCCTGGTCGTCCCCGGCCGCCAGAGCATTCCCTTGTGGCTCACCATGCTCGTCGGCGTCGGCGCGGCCCTGCTGGGTAGCGTGATCGCCGGTGCGATGGGCGTGCGCGACACCGCCGGCATCGACTGGGTCGAGATCGCCATCCAGATCGGACTCGCGGCACTCGGCGTCGCCCTCGTCTCGGGCCTCGGCAGCCGACGAAGCATCGGCTGACACCGGCGCACCGACGAGGGTGCGGACGCAGGGTTCCCCGATTCTGGGCGCGGATCGGGGAACCCTGTACGCGTCGGGCGTCCGGCTAGAACGCGCCCGGCATCCGGGGCTGCGGGTCGAGCGCATTGGCCACCCGCTGAGCCAGCAGCGCCGTCTCGTAGCCGACCTGACCGAGGTCGGCACCGGGCTCGGTCAGCACGGCCAGGAACGCCCGGTCGGCCACCGCCATCACGAGCAGCACCCCGCCGTCCATGTCGACCACCGTCTGGCGCACCTGGCCGGTGCCCATACACGCAGCCGCGCCCCTGGTCAGGCTGGCCAGCCCGCTCGTGATCGCGGCAAGCTGGTCGGCCTCGTCCCGGGGCACCTGGTCGGAGAAGGCGATGGCCAGCCCGTCCACCGAGACGGCGAGGGAGTAGATGATGGTCGGCACCCGTCGGGCGAACGACGTGAGCAGCCAGCCGAGATCACCGTAGTCGACCACGCCCGGGTGGGCGTTGGCGGTGTTACCCATGGCGGTTGCTGTCCATTGCGCGGTCCTGTTCTAGCTAGGAGGGTTCCGGCAGGGAGCGCAGCGCCGGTTCGGTTGGTGGCACCGCAGCCGCTGCCCCGCAGCCGCCGGCACCGGGCCCGGCCACCGGCCGGGTCAGCCACCGTCCAGTGTGGAGCTGGTCATTCCTGTCCGGAGACGCGGCCCGCCGGCCGCGGCTCAGCGCAGCCAGGGAACGGAGCGGTCGAGCAGGCCACGCGCCTTGAGTTCCTTGCGCAGCGGGATCTCATCGTCGATGTAGCCGTCCCAGTTGATGCCCCAGTAGTTGGCCGTGTGCGTGCCCGCCCCAAGGAGCTGCTTCTGCACCGGGGTGCGCCGCGCGTACCACGGGCCGTCCAGGTCGAGCGGCATGTCGTCGAGCGGGCGGATCCACCGGTAGGTGTAGCCGATGAAGAGCATCTTCCGGGTGATGGTGGAGAGGTTGGTCGACCGGGAGTGCCACTGGCGGCGGTCGAAGATGAACGCGTCGCCGGGGTTGGCGGTGATCTCCACCGTGCCCTCAGGATCCGGGTTGTGCACGGTCAGGTCGGCCGGGCGGGGCAGCGAGTTCCACAGGTGGCTGCCCGGGATCACCTTGGTGGCGCCGCGCCCGTGCTCGGACAGGTCGGAGAGCACGTAACCGACCTTCAGCGAGAACATCGGCCGGGGCACGGTGGGATCCATCGTCTCCGGGTCGGAGTTCTGCCGGTAGCCGTCCTGATGCCAGCCCCAGTAGGGCTTCTCGGGCTCCCGCGCCGGCGGCGTCACGTCCAGGTGGTTGTGGTGGGTGTAGATGTTCCAGCCGCCCAGGCCCCACATGTACGGGAAGATGACCGGGTGGGTGAGCAGCTCGCCGAAGAGTTCATCGCGCTCGAGGAAGCCCAGCAGGTGCAGTGTGCCGTCCTTGGTGGTGTGCCCGGCCGCCTTCTCCTCCGCGTAGACGCGGTCGACCGCCGCCTCCAGGGCCACGCGATGGTCCTCGGTGAGAACGTTGCGCAGCAACAGGAAACCCTGCTCCAGGAACTCCTTGCGATCGATGTCGCTGATCGGCTCATAGCCGGTGCGGGCGCCGTAGTCGAAGCTGGTCGGGGAGAGCGCGGCGTCGGTCATGCTGCCTCCTCCGCGGAGGTAGCTGAGCTGTGGGTCATGTTCGAACCTTCCTGGCGCGCGGGGGAACGCGGGATGACCGCCCGATCCTAACCTCGCAGGCCAGCGGCGTGCGGGTGCCCGGGCCAGTGTGATGAACGCCGCCCGCGCCGCTGACTCCGGCGGCGTCGCCGGTCACGCCTGGTTCAGGCGGCCGCGTAGACCTCGGCCACCACGCGGGCGTCGGAGCCGGTGCCGTCCGGGGTCACCGGGGACCACACACCGCTACGGGCCGTCCACTCCTGGTCGTCGAAGCGGACCCGGGCCACGCCTCGCTCCACCGAGTGCGCGACGAGCCAGTGCGCGTACCGCCAACCCACCGGGCTGTCGGTCGCGGCGAGCACGAGGCCGAGCACGCTGGTGTCGGCGACCGTGGTCACGTCGCCCCAGTCCAGCCGCAGCCCGTCGCCGAGCGCCAGCGCGGCGGCGACCCCACGCCGCTCGGGTGCCACGCCGCCGGTGCAGACCACCGCCCGGGTGGCCCGGCCGGTGAGGGCATCGGCGAGCACCGCCGACTCATCGCTCCACTTCTCGTACGCCTCGGGGTAGGCACTCTTCTGCACCCGTTGCGCCGCCTCGGTGACCCGCATCGTCTCCCAGCCCCGCACCCGCACCAGCGCGGCGTAGAACCGGCCGGCCGCGTACCGCGGATCGGTCACCTCGGCCTGGGTGCCCCAGCCCTGGCTCGGTCGTTGCTGGAACAGCCCGAGCGAGTCGCGGTCGCCATGGGAGAGGTTGCGCAGCTTCGACTCCTGCAACGCGGTGGCCAGGGCGATCACCACCGCCCGGTCGGGCAGGCCGCGGCGGATGCCCACCGCCGTGATCGTGGCGGCGTTGGCCATCTGGCTGGGATCGAGGGTGACCGAACCGGTGGTGGTGCGGGCCTCGCAGGTCTGCTTGGGAACGGTTGGTAGCTGCGGCCTAACGTTCGGTAGCACAAAGTACGCGCCGAGAGCCACCACCGCGACGAGCGCGAGGCTTGCCACCAGAACCAACCGCAGGCGCACAACCCACCTCTCCGCGGCTCAATGTACGGGGCGGCGACAAGATCCGCACGCCACGGGGCCGGCTTCAGTCGGCGATCACCCACGCGGCCGGTCGCTTCTCGGCGAACGCGGCCACTCCCTCCCGACCCTCGGCCGAGGTGAAGAAGCGCACCGAGAGCTCGGTCAACTCGACCAGCTGGGCGCCGAGCGAGCCGCCGGGCGCCGCCCGGTCCTGGAGGAGGCGCTTGGCCGCGGCGAGCGCGCCCGGCGCGCCCCGGCCCAGTGCCGCGGCGTAGCCGGCCACCACGGCGTCGAGCCGCTCGCCCGGCACCGCCGCGTTCACCAACCCGATCTCGGCCGCCCGTGCACCGTCGAAGACCTCGCCGGTGAGGAAGAACTCGGTCGCGGCCCGCGGGGCCAGGCGGGGCAGCACGGTCGCCGAGATGACGGCCGGGATGACCCCCAGGCGCACCTCGGTGAAGGCGAACGTCGCGGTCTCGTCGCAGACCGCGATGTCGGCCGCGGCGATCAGCCCGATACCGCCGGCCCGGGCCGGCCCGCCCACCCGCGCCAGCACCGGCTTGGGGCTTTCCCAGATCGCCGCGAGCACGTCGCCCAGCCGCGAGACCGGCACCTCGCCAGCGCGCGTGGCCGCGGCCGTCTCCCGCAGGTCGGCCCCGGAGCAGAAGACCGGGCCGGTGTGGGAGAGCACGATCACCCGCACGCGCTCGTCCTGGCTGGTCGTGGCGAGGGCGGCGAGCAGCTCGCCGATGAGCCCGGTGGACAGCGCGTTGCGGTTGGCCGGGCTGTCCAATGTGAGCGTGGCCACACCCCGCGCCACCTCGATGCGCACGAGCGGCGCCGCGGACGGGAACGGGTCGGTGCCGGCGCCGTCGGGATCGGACGTCATGGCCGCACGGTACGCCGCAGCGCCTGCGCCAGACTGGTGGGATGCCCAGCACGTTGCCCGAAGGCGAACCGGTGCCGGTCGACGGCGCCCTGCCGGCCGACGCGCTCGGCGCGGTGGGGCGACAGGGCTTCGGCGTCTATGTGCACGTGCCGTTCTGCGCCAGCCGCTGCGGCTACTGCGACTTCAACACCTACACACCGGCCGAGCTGAGCGGCTCCGTGACCACCGCGAGCTACCTGGCATCGGTGCTGGCCGAGGTGGAGCTCGCCGGTCGGGTGCTCGCCGGCGCCGCTCCGGCCGTGCAGACGGTCTTCTTCGGCGGCGGCACACCGACGCTGCTACCCCCGGACGACCTCGCCCGCATCCTGGACCGGGTGGCCGGCGTCTTCGGGCTCGCCGCCGATGGCGAGGTCAGCCTCGAGGCCAACCCCGAGTCAGTGGATCCGGTCCGGCTGCGCCAGCTGCGCCGGGCCGGCTTCACCCGGATCTCGCTCGGCATGCAGTCGGCCGCGCCGCACGTGCTCGCCCTGCTCGACCGCCGGCATACGCCCGGGCGGGCCACCGCGGCGGCGGCCGAGGCGCGCGCGGCCGGGTTCGACCACGTCAACCTCGACCTCATCTACGGCACACCGGGCGAGAGCGCGGATGACTTCGCGGCGAGCCTGGCCGGCGCGATCGGGGCCGGCGTCGACCACGTCTCCGCGTACGCGCTCATCGTCGAGGAGGGCACCCGCCTGGCCGCGCGGATCGGCCGGGGCGAGCTGCCCCGGCCCGACGACGACGTGGCCGCCGACCGGTATCTGGCCGCCGACGCGGCGTTGAGCACGGCCGGTTTCGAGTGGTATGAGGTGTCCAACTGGGCCCGCGGCCCGGCCGCCCGCTGCCGGCACAACCTGCTCTACTGGCGCGGCGGCGACTGGTGGGGCTTCGGGCCGGGCGCGCACAGTCACGTCGGCGGCGTGCGCTGGTGGAACGTGAAGCACCCGGTCGCCTACGCGGCGCGGCTGGCCGGGCGGCAGACACCGGCCCACGCCCGGGAGGTGCTCGACCCGGTCCAACGGCACGTCGAGGAGGTCATGCTGCGCCTTCGGCTGGCCGAGGGGCTGCCG
>JBLNGJ010000594.1:0-6168 GCA_050264675.1 Micromonosporaceae bacterium | reverse complement strand
GCTACCGCCGCGGCGGTGAGCTCCCGACCGACCTGACCGCGACCATCCGGGCCCGGGTCGGCTTCCCGGTCGCCACCGCGGATGTGCTGGCCGGCCCGGCGGTACGCGACGATTGGGCCGTGCTCGGGGTGCGGGACGAGGGCGACGAGCGGCTGACCACGCGACGGTGCTGGCTGCGCGGCGCCCGCACCGGCCGTCCGGCTCTGGTGCTCTCGTTCGCGCCGCTCGGGCAGCCGCTGGCCGCGGATCTGGTTCCCGGCACGACCGTCGAGGCCGACCTCTGCTTCTATCCGGGGGCACTACCGCTGCGGGCCCTGGTGGCGACCCGGCACGCCGCGCCGGTCGCGTTCGCGCAGCCGCCCGGCGTCCAGAATCTGGCCGAGGCGTTGGCCGGGTACGCGGGCGCGATCGCGGCCGAGCCGTGGCTGGAACGGTGGCCGATGCTGCTCGGCGACGTCACACCGGTCGGCCACGGCGACCGTTGGTACGTGCGGGACCCGGCCGGTGCCGGTCTTCCGCTCGACCTGGCCGGTGGGGCGCCGTGGCGGCTGGTCGCGGCGGCGGCCGGGCGGCCGGTCACACTCGCCGGCGAGCTCACCACGCAGGGGCTTCGTCCGGTGTCGGCCTGGTCCGAGGGAAGACTCGTGGCCGTATGACGAACGACACGCTCGCGACCGCGCCGAGGGCCGCTCCGAGGGCGACGTCCTGGGCGGAGCTGCTCGCCGCCGCGCTCGTCGGCACCGATCGGCGTGGCGGCGCCGCCGACGCGGCCGGCGCCCTCCTCGACGCGGCGGCCGTCCACAGTGTCTACCGCCGAGCCGGCCGAATGCCGGCCATCGACCTGCCGGCACCGGCGTCGGCACCGGCGGAGGTCGCGGCGGTCGTCAGCGCAGCCGCCGGCGAGCGCCTGGCCACGTTCGTCGACCCGAACCTCGGCGCCGACGCCACCATCCGCACGGCGCTGCTGGCCGAGTGGCTCGATCTGGCCGCCCGGGCCGGTCGGCGGGTGCCGCCGGAACTCCTGCCCGAGCTGCTCGAGCTGGGCCGGCGCCACCGCGAGCTGCGCCCGCTGATCGTGGCCGCGGGCGGGGCGCGGCTGGCCTGGTTCGGCGCCCAGAATCCTGAGTGGACCTACATCCTGATCACCCCCGACGCCACCGGATCCACCGATGAGACGCACTGGCTGGAGGGTACGCGGGGCCAGCGCGTGGGCTATCTCACCGCCGTCCGCGCCGCCGATCCCGACGGTGCCCGCGACCGCCTCGGCGCCGAGTGGCCGTCGCTGTCGCCGGACGAACGGGCGGAGCTGCTCCCGGTGCTCGCCACCGGGCTCGGACCCGGCGACGAGGAGTTCCTGGAGGGCGCCCTCGACGATCGGCGGCGTGAGGTCCGGGTCACCGCGGCCGAGTTGCTGGCCGCCCTGCCGGGCTCGGCGTACCGGGTCCGGATGGCCCAGCGGGCCCACGCCTGCGTGCGGGTGCGTGCCGGCCGGTTGTTGGTGCGACCGCCGGTCGAATGTGACCCGGCCATGCGCCGCGACGGCATCGTGCCGAAGGCTCCCACCGGTGCCGGTGAACGGGCCTGGTGGCTCGAGCAGGTGCTGGCCCGCGCGCCACTGGACACCTGGGCCACCGATGATCCGGCGTCCTTCCTGCGGTGCTCCATTGAGGACGGCTGGGAGGTGATCGTGCTGCGCGGGCTGGCCCGGGCGGCCGCGACCCAGCGCGACCCGGCGTGGTCGGCGGCACTGCTCGACGTGCTCGAGCCGCGGGTCGCGGCTGACCCGCAACCACGCGTGTCTTCTCCGGCAAGCGTCCAACGCTGGCCGATCGCCGACCTCTACCCGGCGCTGACCGCCGAGGAACGGGCGCGGCGCGCCGCCGCCGCCCTGGGCGACGAGAACGCCCGGCTGGGCCGGCTGGTCGAGCACGTGCTCGAGCACTGCCCGGCGCCCTGGCCCGATGCCTTGGCCCGGGCGGTGCTCACCGGCCTTCCGGTGCACGCCCGGCGGCCACGGATGCCGTATGACCTCTACCGGGTCAGCCGCATCGCCGCCCTGAGGATGCCCAGCCACTTCGCCGCCGAAGCCGCCGCGGTGGCCGGGCGCAGCGAGCGGGCCGAAGTGTTCGAGCGGCTCGCCACGATCCTTGACCTCCGTCACGAGATGACCCAGGAGCTTGCGTGACCTCACCCGCCGCTGCCCTCGCCGCCGACCCGGTGTTGCGTCCGCACGCCGAGACGCAGTTCGCCGCCGAGCTCGCCGCCCTGGCCCGGGCCGATGATCGCCCGCGGCCGCCCGGATGGCTGCTCTCGCCCCAGGCGGTCGTGACCTACCTGCTCGGCGACGGCGACGCGATCACGCCCAAGTATGTGGGCCAGCGGCGGCTGATGGAGGTCGCCGTGGCCACCCTCGCCACCGACCGGGCGCTGCTCCTGCTCGGCGTCCCGGGCACCGCCAAGACGTGGGTCTCCGAGCACCTGGCCGCGGCGATCAGTGGGGACTCGACCGCGATGGTGCAGGGCACCGCCGGCACGCCGGAGGAGGCGATCCGCTACGGCTGGAACTACGCTCGCCTGCTCGCCGAAGGCCCCAGCCGGGGCGCGCTCGTGCCGAGTCCGGTCTTCCGGTGCATGGCCGAGGGGCGCATCGCCCGGGTGGAGGAGCTGACCCGCATGCCCGCCGATGTGCAGGACACGCTCATCACGATCCTGTCGGAGAAGACGCTGCCGATCCCGGAGCTCGGCGAGGAGGTCCAGGCCCGCAAGGGTTTCAACGTCATCGCCACCGCCAACGACCGCGACCGTGGCGTCAACGAGCTCTCCTCAGCGCTGCGGCGACGCTTCAACACGGTCGTGCTGCCGGTGCCGGCCGACGCCGAAGAGGAGGTCGACATCGTCACCCGGCGGGTGGCCGACCTCGGCCGGGCGCTGGAGTTGCCCGACATCCCCGCCGCGGCCGATGAGATCCGCCGGGTCGTGACCGTCTTCCGCGAACTGCGCAACGGCATCACCGACGACGGCGCGACGAAGCTGAAGTCACCCTCGGGCACGCTCTCCACCGCCGAGGCGATCTCGGTGGTCACCAACGGTTGCGCCCTCGCCGCCCACTTCGGCGACGGCGTCCTGCGGGCCGCCGACGTCGCGGCTGGCATCGTCGGGGCGGTGGTCAAGGACCCCACCGTGGACGGGGTGATCTGGCGCGAGTACCTGGAGACCGTTGTGCGCGAGCGGGAGGGGTGGCGCGACTTCTACCGGGCGGCCCGGGATGCCCGCGGCTAACCCACCGCTGCTGCTCGGTGTGCGCCACCACGGCCCCGGTTCGGCCCGGGCGGTGCGGCGGGCGCTGGAGGCCTACCGCCCCGACGTACTGCTCATCGAAGGACCGCCGGAGGCCGAGCCGTTGGTAGCCCTGGTCGGGTGCGAGACCATGCGGCCGCCGGTGGCCCTGCTCGCCTACACCGCCGAACCCCGGCCGGACGGGCGGCGCGGGGCCGCGTACTGGCCGTTCGCCGAGTTCTCACCGGAGTGGCAGGCGATGCGCTGGGCGGCGCAGTCGTCGGTGCCGGTGCGCTTCTGCGACCTGCCCACGACCATCCAGCTGGCCCAGCCGGAGATGACCAGCAAGCGGACCGGTTCGCCCGAGGTGGCCGACCCGCTCGGTCTGCTGGCCACCGCAGCCGGCTACGACGACCCGGAACGCTGGTGGGAGGACGTGGTCGAGCACCGCCGGCCAACGGGCGAAGGCGAGTTGGCCGCCGCGCTCGCGCCGTTCGACGCGATCGCCGAGGCGATGACCGCGGTGCGGGCGGCCGCGCCGGCCGAACGGGTCACCGAGGAGCGCCGGGAGGCGCACATGCGCACGGTGCTGCGGGCGGCGATGCGCCAGCACGAACGGGTCGCCGTGGTCTGTGGCGCCTGGCACGTGCCGGCGCTGACCGCGCCGCTGCCGTCGGCCAGCGCCGACGCCACCGTCCTTCGTGGACTGTCGCGGGTCAAGGTGAGCATGACCTGGGTGCCGTGGACGCACGGTCGGCTGGCGTACTGGCAGGGCTACGGCGCCGGCGTCCGCTCACCGGGCTGGTACCACCACCTCTTCGTCGCGGCCGACCAGCCGGTGACCCGGTGGCTGGTCGGAGTGGCTCAGATGCTGCGGGACGAGGGCCAGCCGGTCTCGAGCGCGCACGTCATCGAGGCGGTCCGCCTGGCCGACACGCTCGCTGGCCTGCGGGGCCGGCCACTGGCCGGTCTGGCCGAGGTCACCGAGGCCACCCGGGCCGTGCTCTGCGACGGTGATGAGCTGCGGTTGGCCCTGGTCGACCGGCGGCTCGTGGTCGGGGAGCGGCTGGGCACGGTGCCCGAGGAGACGCCGTCGGTGCCACTCGCCACCGACCTGGCGGCGACCCAGCGCCGGCTGCGGATGCGGCCCTCGGCCCTGGTCAGCGACCTCGACCTGGACCTGCGTCGGGAGATCGACCTCAGCCGCAGCCGGTTGCTGCACCGGCTGCGCCTGCTCGGCGTGGACTGGGGCGAGCTGGGCCCCGGCCGCCCCGGTCTGGGCACGTTTCGCGAGTCCTGGCGGTTGGCCTGGCAGCCGGAGTTCGCCGTCGACCTGGTGGAGGCGAGCGGGTACGGCACCACGGTGGCCGCCGCGGCCGCGACCAGGACGGCTGAGCTGGCCGTCGCCGCGACCTCGCTGGCCGAGGTCACCGCGCTCGCCGAGCAGTGCCTGCTCGCCGACCTGGCCGAGGCCTTCCCGGCCGTGCTGCAGGCGTTGCGGGACCGGGCCGCCCTCGACGTCGAGGTGGCCCATCTGATGGACGCGTTGCCGGCACTGGCCCGCACGCTGCGCTACGGCGATGTCCGCGGCACCGACGTGAGCTCGGTGCGGGCGGTCACCCACGGTCTGGCCGTGCGCATCTGCGTGGGCCTGCCGGCCGCAGTCACCGCGCTCGACGACGACGCGGCCGCCGCCATGCGACGCCACCTCGACGGGGTGCACGCGGCGCTGGCCCTGCTCGGTGACGAGTCGTTGACCGGCGACTGGCTGGAGACGCTGCTGCGCTTGGCTTCCCGCGATGACCTGCACGGCCTGCTCGGCGGCCGGGTCGGCCGGCTGCTGCTCGATGCCGGCCGGTTGAGGGTCGATGAGGTCGCCCGGCGGATGGGGTTGATGCTCACCGTCGGGGTCCCGCCGGCCCGGGCCGCGGCCTGGGTCGAGGGCTTCCTCGGTGGCGCCGGACTGCTGCTCGTGCACGACCACCGGCTGCTGTCTCTTGTGGACTCATGGCTCGGCGCCATTCCGGCCGACAGCTTTGTTGAGGTGCTGCCGCTGCTGCGGCGCACGTTCGCCGAGTTCGCCGCGCCCGAACGGCGGGCGATCGGCGAGCGGGTGCGCGACCTCGACGGCGCGGCCCCAGCCGTTACCGAGGAGCTCGACCACGACCGGGCGGCGCTCGTGCTGCCGACGCTGCGCTTGCTCCTTGGCGACGAGGCGGTCGTGGCGGCACTGGGCCAAGCGGCTGGGGCGGCGGTGGGGCGGTGAACGCGGAGGAGCGGCTGCGCCGGTGGCGCCTGGTGCTCGGCGGCGACGCCGACGGCACCGGCCAAGGGCTCACCGGCCAGGACGCCCGCATCGACGCCGCGCTCGCCGCCCTTTACGGCTCGATCGCCCGTGAGGGCTCGACCCGCAGCGGTGGGCTGGGCGCGTCGGCGCCCTCGGTGGCCCGGTGGCTGGGCGACATCCGTCGCTACTTCCCGGCCACCGTGGTGCAGGTCATGCAGGCCGACGCGATCGAACGGCTGAACCTGACCCGGCTGCTGCTCGAGCCGGAGATGCTGGCCGCGGTCGAGCCCGACGTGCACCTGGTCGGCACGCTGCTCTCGCTGAACCGGGTCATGCCCGCGGCCACCCGGCAGGCCGCCCGGGCGGTCGTGGCCAAGGTCGTGGCCGACCTTGAGCGGCGGGTGGCCCAGAAGACCCGGGCCGCGGTCACCGGTGCGCTCAACCGGGCCGCCCGGGTGGTCCGGCCGCGCCATCGCGACATCGACTGGAACCGCACCATCCGAGCCAACCGGCGGCACTCCCAACCCGTGCCCGCCACGTTCGTGCCGGAGCGGCTGATCGGCCACGGCCGGCGCGGCCGCGCGGTGCAGCGCGACGTGGTGCTC
>JBLNGJ010000593.1:0-3283 GCA_050264675.1 Micromonosporaceae bacterium | reverse complement strand
CGAGGAGGCATCCGCCATGGAGATCGATGGGTTCCGGGGCCAGCGGATCACCGCTGATCACGCCGACTACGACACCGCGCGGGCGGTGTGGAACGGCGCCGTGGACCGGCGGCCCTGGCTGATCGCCCGCTGCACCGGCACCGCCGACGTCGCCGCGGCCGTGCGCTTCGCCCGCAGCCAAGACCTGGAGATCGCGGTGCGGGGTGGCGGCCACAACGTGGCCGGCCCCGCGGTGTGCGACAACGGGGTCGTGATCGACCTTTCGACGATGCGCGCCGTGTGGGTTGACCCCACCGGCCGCACGGCGTCGGTGCAGGGCGGCGCGCTGTGGGGCGATGTGGACCACGAAACTCAGGCCCACGGTCTGGCGACCACCGGCGGCATCGTCGGCCACACCGGCGTCGCCGGCCTCACGCTCGGCGGTGGTATCGGCTTTCTCATGCGCAAGCACGGGCTCGCCGTGGACAATCTGCTCGCCGCCGACGTGGTCACCGCCGACGGCGGCGTCATCCGGACGTCCGCCCATGAACACCCCGACCTGTTCTGGGCCTTGCGTGGCGGTGGCGGCAACTTCGGCATCGTCACCATGTTCCGGTTTGCGCTGCACCCCGTCGGCCCGACCGTGCTGGCCGGACCCATCTTCTGGGCGGCCGAGGACACCACCGAAGTGCTGCGCTGCTACCGGGACTTCGCCGCCGAGGCGCCCGACGAGCTCGGCACGGTCGTGCGCCTCGGCACGGTCCCGCCGCTGCCGGGCGTCCCCGAGCACCTGTACTACCGACCCGCTCTGGGCGTGATCTGCTGCTACGCCGGTTCGGTCGAGGACGGCGAGCGGGCGGTGCTGGCGCTGCGCCGGGTCGGCACGCCGCTGGTCGACCTGCTCGGACCCGCGCCGTACGTCGCCTTCCAGCGCGCCACCGACGACACCGTTCCGCACGGGTGGCACTACTACTGGAAGGCTACGAACCTCGCCGGCCTCTCCGACGACCTCGTCGCCGTCATCGCCGACCATGCGTACGCGGCCCGCTCGCCCCGGTCGTACGCGGCGGTGTTCCACCTGGGCGGCGCGGTGGCGCGGATCCCGCCGGCCACCACCGCCTACGCCGGTCGCAACGTGGCCCACAACATCATCATCGACGCGGTGTGGCGGCCGGATGAGGCCGGCGAGTACGCCGAAAGTGAGACCGCCTGGGCCCGGGCGTTCCTCCGGGCCCTCCAACCGCACCGGGCTGGCGGTGTCTACGTCAACTTCCTGGACTCCGACGACGACGCCAGCCGCGTTCGCGAGGCCTACGGCGATCACACCTACCGGCGACTGGCCGAGGTCAAGGCCAAGCACGACCCCGCCAACGTCTTCCACCACAACAAGAACATCCGCCCCGCCTGAGCGCGGGTCGGGCACGCACCTCTGGTGCGCGAAACAAGCCGTTGTTGGTGCGCTCGCCTACTTGGTTCTGGTGTATGATCAACGCCATGGGGCGCATCACGGTTGACGTGAACGAGGAGTGGCTTGAGGCCGCCCGTGAGGTCTTGGGTACGGACACGAAGGTTGCGACGATCAACGCGGCGTTGCACGCGTTCGCACTCCGTCGGCAGGCCAGGGAGATCGTCGCCGCGTTTGACAGCGTTCCGATGGACTTCGACGGCTCCAGCGAGGCGTGGGGCTACGGCGGGGGCCGGGACCTGTCTGGGCTGGAGGCAGGCGCACGAACGATCAACGCCGCCTGATGGCGGGGGCGATCTATCTTGCCGACACGTCGGTGTACGTCTTACGGGGTCGGCATCCATCCGTGCGGCGCCGCTTTGAGAGTTTGCTCGCGGAGGGTCGGCTGGCGGCCTGCCAGATGACGGCGCTGGAGTTCCTCAACAACGCGCCCGATCCGAAGGGCTACGAGATTCTGTGGACCGCGATCCACGGGCAGCGCTGGTTGGACGTCACAGCGGCGGCCATGGGTCGAGCGATGGAGGTGCACCGCAAGCTCGCGGAGACGAGCCAGCACCGGCACTTCCGGCTGCCCGACCTGGTTATCGCGGCGACGGCCGAGGCGCACGGGGCCACCGTCCTGCACTACGACGCCGACTACGACCGCATCGCTCGCGTCACTGGCCAGGCGATGGAATGGGTCGCCGACAAGGGCAGTCTGTAGCGGGGTTCTGAGTGGAGCGGGTGAAGGGAATCGAACCCTCACTGTCAGCTTGGGAAACATCGACGGGTGAGGCCGTGACCAGGGCGGAGCATGGTCACGGCCGGTCTGGGGTGGCCTGGAGATGCCGGGTGTTGCCTGGGCTAATGGCCCGTTAATGGCCCACTGATCACGATTGGCAGATCAGGACCATGGGTCGGGGGGTTCGGGAGTGCGCGGCAGGGTGCCCGAACCGAGCGGGACAGGCTCGGCGGCGGTGGAGGTTTGTTGGACAGGCGAAGTTCCTGAGGTTACAGTTATTCTAGTTATTCCAGCGGGTTGGAGGGTGGATGGCGCGGTCGAGTGTTCTGGGCAACGCGACCCGCGTCGAGCCGCGGCCTGACGACATGGAGTCGGCTGCCGCTGTGAGTCGCATTGCTGCGGAGGTTGTCGAGCTGGTTCTGCGGCTTCCGGACGGGCACGATATCGTGCTGCCCACGACTCTGGTCAAGATTCTGTTGGCATCCGCCGGTGAGTTGGCGGAGGGTCATGCGGTCACGGTGCTTGCTTCCGAGGTTCGGCTGACCCCGGCTGATGTTGGTGAGCTGCTCGGGCTATCGAGGCCGTTCGTGGTCCGCCTTATCGACAGTGGCCAACTTGCCGCCCAGCACCTGCCGGACAGTCGTCACCGCGTGGTGCGCTTGGCTGACGTGCTTGAGTTCCAGGCTCGTCGGGAACGGCGGCGGTCTGGGCGCCAGCGGATTGCCGAAGCGGTAGAGGACACCGATCTTCCCTACTAGCGGCCGATCAGGACGGGCGGACCAGTGGCGCGTGTGTTCGTGGACACCAACGTCCTGTTCCCGTTCTCCGTCATGGATCTCATGCTGGCGCTGACAGAGGACGGCGTTCACGACGTTTTGTGGACCAACGCACTGCTGGACGAGTGGGAGAGGGTGATCGTCCGTGAGCAGCGGCGCTCGGCGGACGCGGCGGCGAGGATAACCGCAGCTGTCCGTGAATTCTTTGCCGATAGTCAGATCCCCGAGAGCGCCTACGCCCACTTGGTCGACAACATGCCCAGCAGTGATCCTGACGACCGTCACCACATTGCGGCAGCGGTCGCTGGCAACGCCGCTATGATCATTACCTGGAACCGGGCC
>JBLNGJ010000592.1:0-3786 GCA_050264675.1 Micromonosporaceae bacterium | reverse complement strand
GGTCGACGTGGACGTCGACCGCGAGGCCCGGATACCACCGCGATGCCCGAGCTGACGCATCGGCCACCACGGCACGGGCCGCGCTGAGGTCGGCCCGGGCGACGTGCACGATCCGCAACGGCAGCTGCCGCATAGCGGCTTCGCCGGCGGCAAGGCCCAACGCCAGCCACGACCCCTCGGAGCCATCGACGCCCACCAGAACGGGGCGCTGCGTGTACGACGACATGGGTGCCTCCCTTCGGCCTCGGGTGACGCCATCGTGCGCTGGCCGGGCCGGGTAGCGCAGGGCCGGCGGTCCCGTCGGTCCAGGACAAACGTCCGCCCGATCGTGCTATGCCGCGTGGGGGACGATGGCAACCGGGCAGGCCGCGTGGTGCAGCACGGCCTGGCTGACCGAACCGAGGAGCAGTCCGGAGAAGCCGCCGCGGCCGCGGGTTCCCACCACGATGAGCTGGGCCTGGTGGGTCGAATCGATGAGGACCTTGCGGGTGCCCCCACGCCGAAGTTCGGAGTGAACGACGACGTCGGGGTACTTGTCCCGCCAGCCGGCAAGGGCTTCGACCAACACTCGGCTCTCCTCGTCGGCCACGTCGTCGGCGTCGTAGAACAGTGGCAGCATGTCGCCGGGTCCGGCGGGGACTGGATGGGCCCAGGCGTGCATCGCTATCAGGGGCGCGCCCCGCAGCGATGCCTCGTCGAAGGCGAAGCCGACCGCGGGATCGTTGGCGGGCGAGCCATCCACGCCGAGCAGCACCGGCCCGGCCGAGCGGGCCGCGCCGCGGGCGACCAGCACCGGACAGGTGGCGTGGGCCGAGAGTTGGACGGCGACCGAACCGATCAGCAGGCCGGTAAACCCCCCGAGGCCGCGGTCGCCGACGATGACGAGCTCGGCCGTGCGGGAGGCGTTGAGCAGGACCGCACTCGCCTCACCGGTCACGAGGTCCGTACTCACGGCGATGTCCGGCGCGGTGGCGTGGGCGCGGTCGTAGGCGTCGGCAAGGATGCGCGCGGCGTCGTTGCGCAGCCCACCCTCAGGGGGTCCGTACGGCGACGGCCCGAGCGGGACGTGCAGGTACGGCCAGATGAACGCGTGGATCAGGCGCAGTGGGCGGTTACGCAGGACGGCTTCGCGCGCGGCCAGGTCCACCGCGACGAGGCTGGCCTCGGAGCCATCGACGCCAACGATGATCGGCCTGCCCCGTAGGGAGTGTGTATTCGTGGACATGACGACCTCCCGGACTCAGCTCTAGCCTCGATCGCCGAAGCGGAGCCCGGTAGGGCCGGGTGACCAGGCCGAACGACCCGCTGCGCGGTGACGTTCTGCTCTGCGCGGCCGCCTGGCGCTCACGCACGTTCGCAGGTGGAGGGCTGTTCCCTTCGATTCGGTCGGGGCAGTGTGCTGACCCGGTGAGGCGGAGAGGGCAATGTCTATACGGGACAACGCCGTGGTGCCGGTGCGCCGCGGCCTGGGTATGTGGATGGCGACCGCCCTGGTCGTCGGCAACATGATCGGTTCGGGCATCTTCCTGCTGTCCAGCGCGCTGGCCGGCTACGGCGGCATCAGCATCCTCGGATGGCTGTTCACCGCCGCGGGAGCGATGTTGTTGGCGCTGGTCTTCGCGCGGTTGAGTCGGGCCTTTCCGCGCACCGGTGGGCCGTACGCGTACTCCCGGCGGGCGTTCGGTGACTTCATCGGCTTCCTGACCGCGTGGGGCTACTGGATCGCGGCCTGGGTCGGCAACGCGGCCATCGCGGTCGCGTTCGTCAGCTATCTGGGCTACTACGAGGCGTTCGACGCCCTCAACAGCAACCGGGTGCTGGCCGCGACGGTGGCGATCGCGGCCGTCTGGGTGCTGACGTTCGTCAACCTGTTCGGCGTCCGCTCGGGTGGGGTGGTGCAACTGGTCGCCACGGTGTTGAAGTTCCTACCGCTGCTCGCGCTGGCGCTGGTCGGGATCTTCTTCATCAACGCCGACAACTTCGGCGGGTTCAACCGCAGCGGTGGGAGCGGTTTCGGCGCCCTGACCGCGGTGGCTGCGCTGACCCTGTGGTCCTTCATCGGTGTCGAGTCGGCCACCGTGCCGGCCGAGGATATGCAAAATCCCCGCCGTACGATCCCGCGAGCCACGATCATCGGCACCGCGGTCACGGCGGTGGTCTACATCCTCGGCACCGTCGCGGTAATGGGCATCCTGCCGGCAAGCACGTTGGCCGACTCGGGGGCCCCGTTTGCCGACGCCGCCGACTCGGCGTTCGGCGGCTGGGCCGGGCCGGTCATCGCCGCCGCGGCGGTGGTCAGTGCCTTCGGCTGCCTGAACGGCTGGATCCTGCTGCAGGCGCAGGTGCCACTCGCGGCCGCTCGGGACAACCTGTTCCCGCGGTTCTTCGGCCGCACCACCCGCTCCGGTACGCCGGTCGGCGGCTTGGTCGTGTCCAGCCTGCTGATCACCGTACTGACAATCTTCAACTACAACGCCAGCCTCGTCGACCAGTTCACCTTCGTCATCCTGCTGGCCACGCTGACCACGCTGATCCCGTACGTCCTCTCGGCCGCCGCCCAGTTGCTGCTCCTGGTCACCGACCGCGCCAAGTTCGAGGTGAGGCGGCTGGCTGGGCACGCGACCGTGGCCGCGCTGGCCTTGGCCTACGCGATCTGGACGGTCGCCGGCTCCGGCTACGAGGTCGTCTACAAGGGATTCCTGTTGCTGCTCCTGGGCATCCCGGTGTTCCTCGGCATGCGCTATGCGGCCGCCCGGCGCGGCCGGCATGTGGTCGCGACCGGACTCGCCGAGTCGGTGGCCGAACATGGCGACGAGCTGAACCTGCCGGCCGACCTGGACGCCGCGCTGGCCGATCTGATCGAGGGCGAGCGCAGGAAGCTCGAGCAGGAAAGGAAATGACATGCGCCGAGTAGTGATCATGGGGGCCGGTGGACGCGACTTCCACAACTTCAACACCGTCTTCCGCGGCGACCCGACTACCCGGGTGGTGGCGTTCACCGCCGCCCAGATCCCCGGCATCGAAGACCGCATCTATCCGCCATCCCTGGCCGGCTCGCAGTATCCGGAAGGCATACCGATCGTGGCCGAGGAGCGGCTGCCGCAACTCATCGTGGACGAAAACGTCGACGAGGTGGTGCTCGCCTACTCGGATCTGCCACATGTCGACGTCATGCATAAGGCCTCGCTCGTGCTCGCCCGCGGGGCGGACTTCCGGCTGATCGGGCCGAAGCTCACGATGCTGCGCAGCTCGAAGCCGGTGGTTGCGGTGTGCGCCGTACGTACCGGCTGCGGCAAGAGCCAGACCACCCGGCGCGTGGGGCAGCTGTTGCTCGACGCCGGCCTGCGGGTCGCCCTCGTCCGGCACCCGATGCCATACGGCGACCTCGAGCGGATGCGGGTGCAGCGGTTCGCGTGCCTGACCGATATCGACGCAAGCCGGCCGACGATCGAGGAGCGCGAGGAGTACGAGGCGCCCGTCCGGATGGGCATGGTGATGTACGCCGGAGTCGACTACGCCGACATCCTGCGGCAGGCCGAACAGGAGGCCGACGTCGTCGTCTGGGACGGCGGCAACAACGACTTCCCGTTCTTCGCCCCCGACCTGCTCGTCGCGGTGACCGATGCGCTGCGACCCGGCCACGAGCTCCTCTACCACCCGGGCGAGGCCGTGCTCCGGATGGCGGACGCCGTCGTCGTCAACAAGGTCGATTCGGCCGAGGCGAGCGACGTCGAGCGCGTGCGCGAGAACGTGCGCGCGGCGAACCCGGCGGCGGCCGTCGTCCTC
>JBLNGJ010000591.1:0-6355 GCA_050264675.1 Micromonosporaceae bacterium | reverse complement strand
ACCTGCTTGAGCCGCTCCCGGTCGCCCACCGCGGTCGCGTCGGCCGGCGTGACCGAGCAGGCGAAGCTCACGTTGCGCCCGGCGGTCACCGCGACCACCCGGGCCTCAGCCACCACCTCGGCGAGCAGGGCGGCCACGTCGAGAACCTCCCGGTCGAGCTGGTGCGCGCCGGCATCGATGCGGGACAGGTCGAGCAGTTCGGTGACGAGACGGCCCAGCCGCTCGGTCTGCGCCAGCGCGGTGCGCAGCGTGGTCGCATCGGGCGGGCTGACGCCGTCCACCGCGTTCTCCAGCACCGCCTGCAGCGCGGAGATCGGCGTGCGCAGCTCGTGGGAGACATTCGCGATAAGCTCCCGGCGGTGCCGGTCGGCCGCGGCCAGGTCGGCGGCCATGTGGTTGAAGGCGAGGGCGAGCTGGCCGACCTCGTCGCGGGAACTGGCCCGCACCCGCCGGGTGTAGTCACCCCGGGCCATGGCCCGAGCCGCGGCGGTCATCTCCCGCAGCGGCCGGGTCATCCCGTGGGCGAGCACCTGGGTGGTGAGCAGGGCCAGCCCGATCGCGATCGCGGACGTGGTGGGCGGGATGCGGCCGATGTCGACCCAGAAGTAGGCCAGGCCGGCCAGGCCGGCGACCACGACCAGCAGGCCGAGCTTGACCTTGATGGAACGGATCGGGTCGAGCGGGCGCGGCAACGCCTCCAGCAGCCGGGCCGGGTTCGCCTTCATGACCGGGCCTCCAGGGCGTAGCCGACGCCGTGCACGGTGCGGATCAGATCGGCGCCGAGCTTGCGGCGCAGCGCCTTGATGTGACTGTCCACCGTGCGCGTCCCCGATGCGTCGGCCCAGCCCCAGACCTCGGCGAGCAGGCGCTCGCGGGGCAGCACCGCCCGGGGGCGCCGGGCCAGGTGCACCAGCAGGTCGAACTCGGTCGGGGTCAGGTGCGCCTCAACCCCGCCCCGGCGCACCCGCCGTTCCACCCGGTTGATCTCGAGATCACCCACCACGATGGGCGGGCCGTCCGCGGTGTCGGCCCCGCCGGTCCGGTCGACCCGGCGCAGCAGCGCATGCACCCGCGCGGCCAGTTCCCGCATGGAGAACGGTTTGGTCAGGTAGTCATCGGCGCCGACGGCGAGCCCGACCAGGAGGTCGGTCTCATCACCGCGTGCGGTCAGCATCAGGACGGGCACCGGCCGCGCCGCCGGGATCCGGCGGCACCCCACGAGCCCCGCGAAGCCCGGCAGCATGACATCGAGCACCACCAGGTCCGGCCGGGTCGCCGCCGCGACGGCCACACCGGAGGGCCCGTCGTAGGCCACGTCGACCGCGAAGCCCTCCACCCGCAGCCGGGCCGCCACCGACTCGGCGATGGTCCGCTCGTCCTCGATGACCAGGATCCGGCGCTCGGTGCCCATGCCCCGGGACTGTAGGCGCCGTCGGTGCCGAGCGCCTGTTCACGTTGTGAACGTCTTGTGCGCGATCAGTAGGCACCCTTGCGGGCGAACACCACGCCGACCGTGCGCCAGAGGATCACCAGGTCGAAGGCGAGCGACCAGTTGTCCACGTAGTAGAGATCCAGCCGCACGGCGTCGTCCCAGGACAGCTCGGAACGCCCGGAGACCTGCCACAGGCCGGTCATGCCGGGGCGCACGAGCAGCCGCCGCCGGACGTCGCCGAGGAAGTCACCGTCGTCGGCCGGCAGCGGACGCGGGCCGACCAGCGACATCTCGCCCCGAAGCACGTTGATGAGCTGGGGCAGCTCGTCCAGGGACGTGCGACGCAGGAAGCGTCCGACCGGTATCACCCGAGGATCGTCGCGGATCTTGAAGAGCATCCCGTCGCCCTCGTTCTGGTCCACCAGGTGGGCCAGGCGCTCCTCGGCGTCGGCGTACATGGTGCGGAACTTCCACACCCGAAACGTCTTGCCCTCCCGGCCGACCCGGGGCTGGCTGAAGAACACGGTGCCGCGGTCGGAGACCTGGATGGCCAGGGCCACCAGCGCGAAGATCGGCGCGGAGATGACCAGCAGCAGGGCCGCCATCACCCGGTCCATCAGGTTCTTGAACAGCCAGGCCAGGCCGGAGAGCTTGGGCTCCTCCACGTGCAACAACGGCAGGCCCTCGACCGGGCGGATGTGCACCCGGGGGCCGGCGATGTCGGTCAGCTGGGGGGCCACCACCAGGTCGATGCCGGTGCCCTCGAGCTGCCAGGCCAGGCGGCGCAGCTCGCCCGGTTCGCCGGTGGCCGATCCGCACACGGCGATCGTGTCGGCGCCGGTCTCGCGGACCAGGCTGAGCACGTCCCGGCCGGCGTACACCGGCACCGGCACGGGCACCCCGCGGGAGGCGGCGTAGCCGGCGGTGAGGTGGATGGCGACCGGCACCAGGCCGGCGGCCGGAGCCCGGTGCACCGCGGTGTAGACGTCCAGCGTCTCGGGCAGGGTGCCGACCAGGAGCAGCCGGTGCACTGCTCGGCCGCGCCCGCGTACCAGCACCAGCACGCGCCGGGCCAGGACGCGCCCCACGAACAGGTAGACCATGGCCCCGACCAACGCCGTCGCCACGGAGAGACGGGACAGGTCAATCTTGAGGGCGAAGGCGAGGAAGGACAGGCTTGCCGCCATCGTCACCGAGGCGCGGAACACCCGCTTGAACTCGTCCGTGCCGACGCCCAGGTAACGCCGGTCGTAGGCGCCGTGGCCCCACAGCACGACCAGCCAGCCCAGCGGCAGCAGCAGGTAGGCCACGAACGTGAACGCCTCCGGGGCGTGCTGGAACCCGGAGTCGGCCTGCGCGAAGAGGGATATGGCGGAGAAGCTGGCCGCGGCGGTCGCGGCGTAGTCGACGGCGAGCAGCGAGCCGGCGTACGGGCGATGCCAGGTGGACGCACGGCGGGCCCGGAACCAGGCCGAGCGGGGAATGCCGTTGTGGGGGGTGGCCTCGCGCATGAACTCGACGCGCTCCCGACGCCTGGCGCGCCTCCTGCCCCGGGGGGGCAGATCGGTGGCCGAGGGTCGGAGGCTCGTGGTCACGTCAGGTGTGTCCTCCCATGCCACGTCGGGATCGCTGACCCTTCGTTCTGCTCAGGCCGGCGTCACCCGCACGGTCGCGGCCCCATCAGTCTGCCATGGACCACAACCGGCCATTTGCCGACCGGACGACACTAGTGCCCGGACGGGTGCGCTGTCGAGCGACCGTACGCTCACCGCAACAGCCGGGACAGGCGCCGATCGGCCAACGGCTTGCCACCCGTTTGGCAGCCCGGGCAGTACTGCAGGCTCGAATCGGCGAAGGACACCTCGCGGATGAGATCTCCGCAGATCGGGCAGGGCAGCCCGGTGCGGGCATGTACCACCAGGCCGGACCTCTTCTCGCCCTTCAGGCTCGCCGCTCCCTGGCCGACCGAGCGCTTGACCGCATTGGTAAGCACCTCACGGGTCGCCTCGTAGAGCCCAGCCAGCTGCGCCTCGGAGAGCCGGTCGCTGATCGCGAACGGGGACAGCCGCGCCCGGTGCAGGATCTCATCGGAGTACGCGTTGCCCACGCCGGCGAGCACCTCCTGGTCGGTGAGCACGCCCTTGAGCTGACCACGCCGGCTGCGGATGCGCGCGGCGAAGGTGGCCGCGTCAACGGCGAGCGCGTCCGGGCCGAGCTTGGCCACCCCCGGCACCACCGCCGGGTCGGCCACCAGGTAGGCCGCGAGCTTCTTCTGGGTGCCCTGCTCGGTGAGGTCGAACCCGTCGCCCTCGGCCATCCGGACCCGTAACGCGATCGGGCCCTTGCCCGGCTTGAGCGGGGCGGCCGGCATCGACTCGCGGTAGTGCAGCCACCCGGCCCGGGCCAGGTGCACCACCAGGTGCAGGCCGCCGTCGAGGCTGAGGTCGAGGAACTTGCCGTGCCGGCCGGCCCCGGTGATCTCGCGCCCGCGCATCGCGGTCGGCGGAGGATCGAACGTCTTCAGGGCACTGATCGCCGCCACGTCGACCCGCTCGATCCGCCGACCCACCACGCGCTCGCGCAGATCGGCGGCTAGTGCCTCCACCTCCGGCAGCTCGGGCATGCCGCAACGGTATCGCCTCGCCCACCGGGCTGCCCGTCCGCCGGTGGCTCGGCCCACGCTACGGTCGAGGGCAATGAAGGTCATCGTCGCGCACAACCGCTACCGGCAGGGCCAGCCGTCCGGCGAGAACATCATCGTCGATGCCGAGATCAACCAGCTGCGCGCGGCCGGCGTCGAGGTGGTGCCGTTGCTGCGCTCCTCGGATGAGATCGCGACGATGTCGACCGTCCAGAAGGCACTGTTGCCGGTCGCACCGATCTACCGCGGTGCGGCCCAACGGGAGCTGCGGGAACTGCTGCGGGTGCACCGTCCGGACCTGCTGCACCTGCACAACCCGTACCCGTTGCTGTCACCCTGGGTCATCCGGACCGCGCACGCGGCCCGGGTGCCGGTCGTGCACACCGTGCACAACTACCGCCAGGTCTGCGCCTCCGGCGTCTACTTCCGCGACGGCCACCCCTGCACCGACTGCCTGGGCCGCCGGGTCGGCGTGCCGGCGGTGGTGCACGCCTGCTACCGCGGATCGCGGGCACAGAGCGCGGTGATGGCGACCACGCTGGCGCTGCACCGGCCGACCTGGCACACGGTCGACCGCTACCTCGCCCTCACCGACGAGATCGCCGGGCACCTGCGCGAGTACGGCGTCGCCGAGGAGCGCATCGTGGTGAAGCCGAACGCGATCGACGACCCGTGGCCGGGTGAGCCGCCACCGGTCGGCGACGGCTTTCTCTACCTCGGCCGGCTCGTGCCGGAGAAGGGTCTCCCGCTGCTGCTCGAGGCGTGGGCCCGGCACCCGGTCGGCTCCCTCGGCGTGTTGCGCATCGTCGGGGACGGGCCGCTGCGCACCGTCGCCGAGGCGGCCGCACGGCAGCGGCCCGACGTGCGGTTCCTGGGCCGGCAGCCACCCGATGGCGTACGGGCGGCGCTGCGCGACTCGTCGGTGCTCGTGGTGCCCTCGCTCTGGCGCGACGTGCTGCCAACAGTGATCATCGAGGCGCTCGCCGCCGGCCGGCCGGTGCTCGGCACCGATCGCGGCGGCATTCCCTACGCGATCGGGGCGGCCGGCTGGACGGTGCCGGCCACGGTTGACGCGCTCGCGGACGCGCTCGGGCCGGCCCGTGCCGGGGCGGCCGGGCTCGCCGGCGCCGCCCGGGCCCGCTACACCGAGCGGTTCCACCCGGCGGTCGTCACCGGCCAGCTGATCGCCGTCTACCGGGACGTGACTGGTTCCCCCACGGCGCCGTGGTAAGCACGGGCACCGTATTAACGCCTAGGCGTTAATACGGTGCCCGTGCTTTCTCTCTCTCCGTCGTAGGCCGGCTAGCCGGCGAGGCTCCGGCGGGCGGCGAAGGCGATGCTCGCCAGCAGGAAGAGCGCGTTCACAGCGCCGAAGAGGCCGATCGCCACGATAGTCCACTGTGGAGCAAAGGTCAGCACGAGCCCGCACACCAGCACCACGGCCCCGTAGTCGCGCACCAGCTTGACCACGCGCACCGGCAGCGACCGGGAGGCGACCATGCTCGCCGCGTGCGGACCCGACTGCATCACCGAGGTGACCAGGTTCACCATCCAGGTGCCGGCGAAGGCCGCGAACACCCACGTCGGCGTGGCCGGCCGGTACGCCGCGGTCATCGCGCTCAGCGCCGAGACCAGCCCGATCTGGGCAGCCACGTCGCAGAGCACATCCAGGCGCGCGCCGGCGGCACTGGTGCGGCCGGTGACCCGGGCCAGCTGCCCGTCGGCGCAGTCGAAGGCGTAGGCCAGCTGCCAGGCCACCAGCGCGAGTACGCCCACCGGCCAGCCACCGGTGGGCAGCAGCACCACGGTCACCGACGCGGCCAGGCAAAGGACCAGGTTGGTCAGAGTCAGTGTGGTCGGCCGCAGGCCGAGTCGGGCCGCGGCGAACGCGATGGCCGACCCGATGGGCTGGCTCACGGCCTCGCTGTAGAGGCCGCCGCCCCGGTTGGTCGCCATGAAGTCGCGCCGGCGCACCTCAGTCACCAACTGCATGGAGATACTCCCCTAGCCGCGTAAGGATCTGATCGATCGACAAATCCAGATGTTCGAGGATGGTGTACCGGTCCGGCCGCGTCGCCGGCGCGTGGTGTACGGCGGCCACGAAGTCCTCATCGGACAGTCGCAGATCGCCCGGCACCCGGGCCAGCCCATGCCGGCCCAGGGCCGCGCTGAGCTGCGCGAAGCGGGCCTCATCACCGCGCAGGTACGTGCAGAACAGCGCCCCCAGACCGACCTGTTCCCCGTGCGAGGCCAAACCGGGGTGCAGCACATCGAGGGCATGC
>JBLNGJ010000590.1:0-3900 GCA_050264675.1 Micromonosporaceae bacterium | reverse complement strand
GGCGGCCCCGCCGCGCCCCCCCCACCGCCGCCCGCGAGCATCTATATACCGCATTGGAAATCTTCGATCGGCTTGGCGCGCTGCCGTGGTACGAACAGACTCGACACGAGCTCCGGGCAACAGGCGAGACAGTCGGCCCGAGGACCGGCGCGAAGGAGCGGCTGACAGCACAGGAGCTACGCATTGCGCTGGCCGTCTCCGAGGGCATCACCAACCGCGAAGTCGCAGAACGCCTGTACATTTCAGTAAAGACCGTCGAGTATCATCTTAGCGCAGTGTTTCGAAAGCTAGGCGTAACGTCGCGGGCGCAACTGGCCCGACATCCACTGGCTGCGAAATCCGAGTAACGGTGGAGAGATCCATGAGCTTGCAAAAGCCGGTCCGACTGGCATCCGACCGGGCGCTTGGCCCACAGGCAGGACAGCGATCCGCATAATCACCGAAAGAGGTCTGAGGTTGAGACCGGACTCGAAGAACGCGACCTACCATCAGGTGGTCGACCAGCTGCGGCGAGGCTGCCTGCAGCACGGCATTGAACCGCATGAAGGGGTCGCCGAAGCAATCCTGGCTGACCGGATCAATGCAGTGAGCAGTGCGCTTGGTGTCGGCGGTCAGCACGCGATGCGGACCTACTTCTCCGAGGCCGCGATCGGAGACTTGGTCACTGCGTGAGGGCGCGAACCGAGCAGCAGGCCCGGATCGAGGCGGCCCCCCAGCCCGCCCGCACCCGGGCGTTATACCTTCGCACCGCCCCGTACTCGAGCAGGCACCGGCAAATGATCTTGCGCTCCCAGTTTGCTCCCAATGTAAGGAGCAACAAGCGAACGGCCTGCTACCGAAGATCTGGTAGCAGGCCCATGACCTGCACAAACACTGGTGGACCTAACACAGGCCCTTGCACACCCATCTTTCGAGGTGCAACGCCTGCTCGATGTGGCCCGAATCAGCGTGGATCGGCAGTGGCTACCACCTGTTGCGCGACGTTCGGCGTGAGCGTGGGCGGCGGGCGCGGACGCGCTCGCCGAACGTCTGGGTTGCGACGGAGATGGGCTGGTTTGGCATAACAGCCCAACCCCATACGTCCCAACCGGAAAGATCCAGAGAAAATGCGTCCCAACATCCCGCCTCAACTCCGGAGACGTCTAGGGTCCATCTCGAAGTCCGTGGCGGGTGATGGCGACCAAGGTAAGGATGTATGCGTGACATCCGGAGTGATCACCCTTGCTGACGGGAGGCCGCTGAGCTGGCACGAGTTCGGAGACCCGGACGGATCCCCGGTTCTCTACACAGCAGGGACGCCGGTATCGGGCCTAGGCGGAGCCTGCTACGACGAGACCGCGCGGGCCGCCGGCCTGCGGTGGATCTCGCCGGACAAGCCCGGCTACGGCGCCTCGGGTCACCAGCGGAGGCGCAGCCTGGCCAGTTGGAGTGATGACCTCCTCGCGTTGGCCGGTCATCTCGGCCTGGACCGGTTCGCGCTAGCGGGTGAGTCCGGCGGTGCCCCGTTCACATTGGCCGCTGCGCATCAGCTTGCCGACCGGGTCAGTGTTGTCGCTCTCATCGCCGCGGGCGGACCGATGGGCCCGGCCGAGCGAGTGGGCATGAAGGCGAGCGCCCGGGTCATGAATTGGCTCGCCAGGAATGCGCCTGCGCTCAACACGTTCCGTGTCGCAGCGATGCGTCGGGAGCTAGTCAGCCCGAAGAACCGGCAGCGTGCCCTGCACAGTGAGATGGCTGCCGCACCGGATGCCGCGCACGCCGCTGCCGCGCGCATCGAAATCGAAGCCGTCGCTGACGCGCTGCGGCAGGGTACACGCGCCACAGTGCAGGAGCTCGCCCTGATCAAGCGCGAGTGGACGTTTCCGCTCAGCGAGGTCGCCACGCCGGTGCATCTTTGGCACGGCGCTCGCGACCGTAACGCGCCGATCGCCTTCGCCCGTCGGCTCGCGCGCGAACTACCGGACGCCACCCTGCACGTCAGCGACTCATCGGGGCACGATGTCGGCGTCGATCGCAGCGGCGAGGTCATGTCTGTGCTTGCCTCGTACGTCAAATAGAGCACAGCCAGCGAAGGGCCATGACCGAAGAACCGGGCGGAGCGACGACCTTCGGCCAAGCACGGCCCGCACTAGCCACGCGATACCGCGCAGGATTGGACGTAGGAGATGACCAGCAAGCATCGACGGCGCCCGGCCGGGCGCCGTGACGAGACCGCCAGCCAACGGGTGGCGATCTATCTGCGCCGCTCGACCGATGAGGATCATCAGCCGTTCAGCCTGGAGGCCCAGGAGAGCAAGCTGCGCGCGTTCGTCGCCTCGCAGCCCGGCGACTGGCAGATCGTCGCCGTGTACTCCGGCGCCACCACCGAACGCGACGACCTACAGAAGGCAATGCGCGCGGCCCGCGCTAGTCTATTCGACACCCTGCTGGTGCATCGGGTCGACCGGTTCTCCCGCAGCCTGCGCGACCTGACCACCCTGCTCGACGATCTGGACGCTGCCGAGGTCGTCTTCCGCTCCGCGACCGAGCCGTTTGACACCTCCACCGCGCGGTCGGGCGGATGCTGGTGCAGATGCTTGGCGTGTTCGCCGAGTTCGAATGCGAGACCATCATCGACCGGGTCATCAACGGCATGGAACGCAAGGCCGCCAAGGGGCTGTGGACCGGCGGCGCTCGACCGTTCGGCTACCGCATCGACCGAGATGCCGACCGGCTCGCACCCGACCCAGTCGAGGCCGGCACCGTCCAGCGGATCTTCGATCTGTACACCCGCGACCGGCGCGGCACCAACGCCATCGCCGGAATCCTCAACCGGGAGGGACTGCGGACCCGGACCGGCCGGCCCTGGTCGCAACACACCATCACGGTCCTGCTCACCAACCGGATCTACCTGGGCGAGAAACACTTCCGCGACCTGGCCGTCCCCAACGCCCACCCGGCGATCATCGAAGTTGGGCAGTTCGAGCTGGCCCAGGCCATCCTGGGCAAACGCTCCGCCCAGACCGGACAGCGGGCCGCCAACCCGTCGGAGTACATGCTCACCGGACTGATCCGCTGCCCCCAATGCGGGCGCGGCTACGTCGGCACCGCCGCGCACGGCCGCACCAACAGCTACCGCTACTACACCTGCTAGAGCCGCGTCCGCTACGGCACCAAGGCCGGCTGCGACATCCACCGGTTCAACGCCGAGGCCATCGAAACCGCCATCATGACCCCGCTGCTGGACTTCTTCACCCACCGCGGCGACCTCATCGACCAAGCCATCGCAGAGTTCCAAGCCCAGCACACTGCCGAAAGCTCCCGCCTGCGCGACGACCTAGCTGCCGTCATCCGCGAGCTGAAGGACACCAGCGCCGCCATCGACCGCTACCTCATCGCGTTCGGGAAGGCACCCTCGACGACGAGGACACCCACGTCCGGGACCGGCTTGCCGCCCTCAAGACCCAGTCCAAGCAGCTACGCGGCCGCAAAGCCCAACTGGAGATCGAGCTCGAACAGCCGCCGCAGACACTCACCCCTGCCGACCAGAGCACAATCCGCGACCGGATTAGGCAGATCCTCGCCAGCGGCATCCCCAACGCCCGCAAGGTCATGTGCGAGGCATGATCAAAGAGATCGTGATCATCGCCGATGACACCGTCCGACCGATCTTCAAACTCCCCATCACTAGCAACGGCGAAGGGCTGGCCCTCAACGGACCAGCCCCCTCCGACAGCGAGCACGCGGTTCGCGCACTGCCAACTATGGTGGGCGATACTGGGTTTGAACCAGTGACCTCTTCCGTGTCAAGGAAGCGCGCTCCCACTGCGCTAATCGCCCGAGGCGGGTGCGGGAATCGAACCCGCGTACAGGGCTTTGCAGGCCCTTGCCTAAGCCACTCGGCCAACCCGCCGACGCCCT
>JBLNGJ010000589.1:0-5198 GCA_050264675.1 Micromonosporaceae bacterium | reverse complement strand
CTCAAGCTCACCACGATGGGGCGCGACCTGGACGCCGACCATGCGTACTTCCTCGCCGCCGCAGCGGCTGGCCGCCACGCCGCCACCCTCCTCGCCGGATGCGCTGCTCCGGCGTAGGCCGTCACGCGAAGACGATCACCGCGGCCCAGGTCGCCACGATCATGCCGAGGGCGATCGCGAGCACCCAGGTGGGGATGCGGTACTCCCCGCGCCGGTTGCGCTCGATCTCCTCGACCACCTTGCGCCGGCGGTTCTGGACCCAGCCGACCCGGCCCGGCCAGGCTGGGCTGCCCGGCATCGGCTGCGGTGGCTTCTCCGGCTCGTCGCGGGGTGCGTGGCGCTGCGGTGAGGTCATCACATGCTCGCAATCAGGCGGTCCACGCGCTCGTCGTACGCGCGGAAGGGGTCCTTGCATAACACGGTGCGCTGGGCCTGGTCATTGAGCTTGAGGTGCACCCAGTCCACGGTGAAGTCGCGCCGCTTCTCCTGGGCGTGGCGGATGAACTCCCCGCGCAACCGGGCGCGGGTGGTCTGCGGCGGGGTCTCCTTCGCCTCGAAGATCTCCAGGTCGGTGGCGACCCGGTCGACCGCGCCCTTGCGCTCCAGCAACGCGTAGAGGCCGCGGTTGCGGCGCAGGTCGTGGTAGGCGAGGTCCATCTGGGCGATGCGGGGGTGGGAGAGCGCGAGGTCGTGGCGGGACTGGTAGCGCTCGAGCAGGCGCAGCTTGGTCACCCAGTCGATCTCACGCTCGACCGGGGCCAGGTCGCCGGACTCGACACCGGCGAGCACCCGACCCCACAGCTCAACCACGCGCTTGGCGATGCCGTCGGCGCCGCGCCGCTCGACGAACTCGCTGGCCTTGGCGAAGTACTCCTGCTGGATCTCCAGCGCGCTGCACTCCTTGCCGTTGACCAGGCGCACCCGGCGCCGACCGGTGATGTCGTGGGAGACCTCGCGGATGGCCCGGATCGGGTTCTCCAGGGTCAGGTCACGCATCGCCACCCCGGCCTCGATCATGCGCAGCACGATGTCGGCGCTGCCGACCTTGAGCAGGGTGGTGACCTCGTTCATGTTCGAGTCGCCGACGATGACGTGCAGGCGGCGGTAGCGTTCGGCGTCGGCGTGCGGCTCGTCCCGGGTGTTGATGATCGGCCGGGACCGGGTGGTGGCCGAGGACACCCCCTCCCAGATGTGCTCGGCCCGCTGGGACAGGCAGTAGACCGCGCCCCGCGGCGTCTGCAGCACCTTGCCCGCGCCGCAGATGAGCTGCCGGGTGACCAGGAACGGGATGAGGATGTCGGCCAGCCGGCCGAACTCGCCATGGCGGGAGACGAGGTAGTTCTCGTGGCAGCCGTAGGAGTTACCGGCCGAGTCGGTGTTGTTCTTGAACAGGTAGATCTCGCCGGCGATGCCCTCGTCGTGCAGCCGCTTCTCGGCGTCCACGAGCAGGCCTTCGAGGATGCGCTCGCCGGCCCGGTCGTGCACCACCACGTCGGCGATCGAGTCGCACTCGGGCGTGGCGTACTCCGGGTGCGAACCGACGTCGAGGTAGAGGCGGGCACCGTTGCGCAGGAACACGTTGCTGGAACGCCCCCACGAGACGACCCGGCGGAACAGGTAGCGGGCGACCTCGTCCGGGCTCAGCCGCCGCTGCCCCCGGTAGGTGCACGTGACGCCGTACTCGGTCTCGAGTCCGAAGATGCGCCGGTCCATGACAAAGACACTATCCGCACCGGCGGCTAGCGGGCACGTAGCGACCGGGTGTACGCCCGACACACGTCCATGTCGGGGAGCAGACCGTCGCGCTGCGCGTCGGCCAGGCTCGGCGCCGCCTCGTCCCGGGCCGAGAGCACCGGCGTCGCGGTGGGCCAGTCGATGGCCAGATCGGGATCGAGCGGGTTGATCGCGTGTTCCCGCTCGGGGTTGTAGGGCTGCGAGCAGAAATAGATCAACGTCGCATCGGTGAGGGCGCAGTACGCGTGCCCGAGCCCTTCGCCGATGTAGACGGCGCGTCGGTCCACCTCGTCCAGGCGCATCGCCTCCCACCGTTTGAACGTGGGCGAGCCGACCCGCAGGTCCACCACCACGTCCACGACCACCCCGCGCACACAGGTGATGTACTTGGCCTGCCCGGGCGGCACGTCGGCGAAGTGCACCCCACGCACCACGCCCGGCCCGGAGATGGAGATGTTGGCCTGGGCCAGGTTCATCGAGTGGCCCACCTCGGCGGCGATCTGGTCGCCGCGGAACCACTCCAGGAACAGCCCGCGCCGGTCGCCGTGCTGGGTCGGCGTTATCTCGTAGGTGCCTTCGATGCTCAGCGACCGGATCTTCATGCGCCCGGGCCCCCGGCGCCCTTGCGGGCCACGGTGATGAACTCGTTGTAGGTGAAGACCCGACCGGCCGGGCGCGGGAACGGGAACGAGTAGCGACGCTCCACCCGCAGGTCGAGCTCGGCGGCGAGCGCGGCCGCCTCGGCGAAGCCGACGAAGCGCACGTGGGTGGGGTCGCTGGCGAAGCCGCGCTCCTGCGGGGTGATGAACACGCACCGCCCGCCGGCCCGCAGGTAGGGCAGGTAGCTCGCGACGACGTCGCGAGCCTGCGCCGCGGGCAGGTGCTCGAGCAGGTGGGCCGCGAGCAGCGCGTCGAACGCGCCGGGTTGGGCATGCGGCGAGGCCAGGAACTCCTCGACGGTGTACGCGGTCAGCCCGCGCGAACGGGCCACCGCGACCGAGGCGGAGTTGTGGTCCACGCCTACCCCGTCGCCGCCGAGATGGGCGAGGTTACGACCGAGCCCACAGCCCACGTCGAGGGTGTGGCCCAGCCGCAGCCGGCGCAGGTTCCACCGGTACGGGGCCTGCACATCGAGCAGCCGCTTCCAGCGCGCATCCCCGAGCCGGCTCAGGCGCTCGGTGTACTCGGCGCCGGCTGTGCCGGGCTCGCCACTCCGGTCGTGCTCGGAGGTCTCGTCGTGCTGGGGCACTCCGTCACCCTACCGGGCAGCCCGGACAGGGTTCAGCGCAGCAGGTCGAGCAGGTAGTCGCCGTAGCCGCTGCGGGTCAGCGGTTCGGCCAGCGCGCGCAACTGATCGTCGTCGATCAGCCCCGCCCGCCAGGCCACCTCCTCCACACAGCCGATCTTCAGGCCCTGCCGCTCCTCGATCACCCGCACGAACTCGGCCGCCTGCATGAGCGAGGTGAACGTGCCGGTGTCCAGCCACGCGGTGCCCCGGTCGAGCACGGTCACGGCGAGCTCACCGCGCTGGAGGTAGGCCTGGTTCACCGCGGTGATCTCCAGCTCACCGCGCCCACTGGGGGTCAACCCGCGCGCGATCTCGACCACCCGGTTGTCGTAGAAGTACAACCCCGGCACCACGTGGCGGGACTTCGGCTTGGCCGGCTTCTCCTCAATGGAGAGCACCCGCCCGGCCTCGTCGAACTCGACCACGCCATACGCCTCGGGGTTGGCCACCGGGTAGGCAAAGACCCGGCCACCGCGGGGCGCGCCGGCCAACGCAAGCTGCAGGCCCAGCCCGGCGCCGTGGAAGATGTTGTCGCCCAGGATCAGCGCGACCGGCTCGGTGCCGATGAAGCTCGCACCGAGGATGAAGGCCTGGGCGATGCCCTCCGGGCGAGGCTGGGCTACGTACTCCAACCGCAGCCCGAGCTGGGTGCCATCGCCGAGCAGCGCCCGGAACGCCTCCTGGTCCTCCGGGGTGGTGATCACCAAGATCTCGCGGATGCCGGCCAGGATCAGGGTGGACAGCGGGTAGTAGATCATCGGCTTGTCGAAAACCGGCATGAGCTGCTTGGATACCGCCCGGGTGATCGGCCACAACCGAGATCCGGTGCCGCCGGCGAGCAGGATGCCACGCATAGCGCAGGACTCTACCTCCGGTAGACTGCCGGTCCCATGAGGATCCTGGTCACCGGCGGAGCCGGGTTCATCGGCTCCCAGTACACCCGGATGCTGCTCTCCGGCGGCCTCACGCCGTCCTCGGCGACCTCGGTCACCGTGCTGGACAAGCTGACCTACTCGGGCAACAGGGCCAACCTCGACCCGGTCGCGGCTGACCCGCGGCTGAGCTTCGTGCACGGCGACATCTGCGACGCCGACCTCGTCGACGGCCTCATGACCGAGCATGACGCGGTGGTGCACTTCGCCGCCGAGTCACACGTGGATCGGTCGATCCTCGGCGCCGCCCCGTTCCTCCTCACCAACGTGGTCGGCACCCAGACACTGCTCGACGCGGCGCTGCGCCACCGGGTGGGGCGGTTCCTGCACGTGTCGACCGACGAGGTCTACGGCTCGATCGCCGCCGGGTCGTGGACCGAGTCGACGCCGCTCGCGCCGAACTCGCCCTACGCCGCGGCCAAGGCCGGCTCCGACCTCATCGCGCTGGCCTACCACCGCACGCACGGTCTCGACGTCGTGGTGACCCGCTGCTCCAACAACTACGGCCCGTACCAGTTCCCGGAGAAGGTCATCCCGCTCTTCGTCACCAACCTGCTCGACGGGCAGCCGGTGCCGCTCTACGGCGACGGTGGCAACGTGCGCGACTGGCTGCACGTCAGCGATCACTGCGCCGGGGTGCACCTGGCGCTGACCAAGGGCCGGGCCGGCGAGGTCTACCACATCGGCGGCGGCACCGAACTGACCAACACCGAGCTCACCGAGCGCCTGCTCGCCGCGTGTGGCCGCGGCTGGGACATGGTCGAGCGGGTGACCGACCGCAAGGGTCACGACCGGCGCTACTCGCTGGACATCACAAAGATCTCGGAGGAGCTCGGGTACGCCCCGGCCGTGCCGTTCGAGGAGGGCCTGGCGCAGACCCTGGACTGGTACCGCGAGAACCGGTCCTGGTGGGAGCCGCTCAAGACCAGGGCCGAACTGACGCCATGACCCGGTGGCTGGTCACCGGCGCCGGCGGCATGCTGGGCCGTGACCTCGTGGCCGCGCTCGCCGCGGCCGGCCAGGCTCAGGTCACCGCGGTCGACCGCCGCCAGCTCGACCTCACCGACCTCGCCGCGGTGCGCGCTGCGGTGCCCGGCCACGACATCGTGGTCAACGCCGCCGCCTACACCGATGTCGACGGCGCCGAGCTCGAGCCGGGCGCGGCGATGGCGGTCAACGGGCACGCCGTGCTCCATCTCGCCACGGTCTGTCGCACCCACGGCGCCCGGCTGGTGCATCTGTCC
>JBLNGJ010000588.1:0-12870 GCA_050264675.1 Micromonosporaceae bacterium | reverse complement strand
CCTTGACCGCGCGGACCAGATCGGCGTACGCCCCGGCCGGCAGCGTCGGATCGATGCCGCCCTGCATGCACACCTCGGTCGCCCCGGCCCGCCAGGCCTCCTCGGCCCGGTCGGCCACCTGCACGAGGGAGAGCCGGTAGGCGTCGGCATCGCGTTCCCGCTGGGCGAACGCACAGAAGCGACAACCCACGTAGCACACGTTGGTGAAGTTGATGTTCCGGTTGACCACGTACGTGATGTCCGCGCCGACGGCGTCGCGGCGCAGCTCGTCGGCCGCCTCAGCGAGGGCGTGCAGGGCCGGGCCGTCGGCCTCGAAGAGGGCCAACGCGGCGGCCTCGTGCCGTGGCTCGAGCAGCACGGCCGGGTCGTCGACGGCCAGCCGCAGCCCGGCCGTCACGTCGCCATCCAGGCGGGCCGGCGCTCCGGTCCACGCCGGTATCGCCGCCGCGCTGGCCACCTCGGCCGCGCTGGCCACATCCGCCCAGTCGCCGTAGACGCTGTCGAAGTCGCTGCGGCGCTCGCCCGTACGCCCGGCGGTATCGATGCTCGCGTACAGGTCGATCCGGCCGGACCCGGTCGACCCGAAGCCGCCGTCCGGCTCCTGCCACGGCCGACCGATCGGCTGCGCCGACGCCAGCGCGAGCCCGGTCGCCGGGTCGGCCAGCGCCGTCACGTGCGGCGCCAACCGCGGGTCGAGCCACGGCGCGCCCTCGCCCAACCAGCCGCGCACGTACTCCGGGTAGAGGGTCAGCCGCTCGCGCAGCGTGAAGCCGACCGCCGCGCTCTGCCGGGCGAGCTCATCGATCTGCGGCCATGGCCGCTCCGGGTTGACGTGGTCCGGCGTGAGCGGGGAGACCCCGCCCCAGTCGTCGATGCCCGCGCGCAGCAACAGGGCCACCTCGTCGTCGCCCGCATCGCCGATGGCGGTGAGCAGATTGGGTGGCGCCTGCAGCCGCAGTTTCGGGCCGAGCACCAGGCGGGCCACCGCCACCGTGGCGGCGAGGTCGTCGAGTTCGGTGTCGGGCCGGTCGCGCATCGCCGTGTCGGGCTTGGCGCGGAAGTTCTGCACGATGACTTCCTGGATGTGCCCGTACGCCTTGGCGATGCGCCGGATCGCGTAGAGCGACTCGGCCCGCTCGGTGAGCGTCTCGCCGATGCCGACCAGGATTCCGGTGGTGAACGGTACGCCGACCCGCCCCGCGTCCTCGAGCACCCGCAGCCGTACCGCCGGCTCCTTGTCCGGCGAGCCGTAGTGCGCCTCGCCGGGTGTGGACCACAACCGGGTGGCCGTGGTCTCCAGCATCATCCCCATGCTCGGTGCGACCGGTCGTAGCCGCTGCAGCTCGGCCCAGGAGAGCACGCCCGGGTTGAGGTGGGGCAGCAGACCGGTCTCCTCGAGCACCGCGATCGCGCACGCCCGGAGGTAATCCACAGTGGAGTCGTAGCCCCGGGCGTGCAGCCACTCCCGGGCCACCGGCCACCGCTCCTCCGGCCGGTCGCCCAGGGTGAACAGCGCCTCCTTGCACCCGAGGGCGGCGCCGGCCGCGGCGATCGCAACGACCTCGTCCCGGTCCAGAAACGGTGCCGGCAGGCGGTGCGGCACGGTGACGAACGTGCAGTAGTGGCAACGGTCGCGGCAGAGCCGGGTGAGCGGAATGAAGACCTTGCGGGAGTAGGTCACGATGCCTGGCCGGCCGGTCTCGCGCAGGCCGGCGTCGCGCACCGAGGCGGCCGCGGCGAGCAGCTCGGTCAGGGCCTCGCCGCGGGCGCCAAGCAGCACCGCCGCCTCGGCCACGTCGAGGGTGCGCCCCTCGATCGCCCGGCGCAGGGCTCGCCGCAGCGCCGCCGGTGCGGCGCCCTGCGGCGTCGCGCCACCTTGGAGCACCCAGGAAGCTTACGCCGGGTCGGGCGTCGGCCCGACCACGGGCGTGTGTGCTGAGTTGGGTGGCTCAGGCGGAGACGTCGGTGGCAGATAGATGGTCGGCGGCTCGGGCGGCAGGTGCTTCGTCGGCTCGGGCGGCGCGGCGGGCGGCGCGGCGGCCGGCACCATCGGCGAGCCATTGATGCCGGCCGGTGCGACCAGCGGCCTCGCGGGCGGCGCGACCGGCGGCCCGGCGGGCGGCGCGACCGGCGGCCCGGCGGGCGGCGCGCCTAGCCCGATCACGGGAACCCGAGGCACCGTCGGCGGCAGGGCGGCCGGCATCGGTGGCGGAGGCACCGCCGGCCAGCCGCCGGCGCCGGAGGTCGGGTAGGTCACCGGCGAGCCGGCCGTGGTGGGCACGGCGAACCCCGGCGGCTGTGGCAGCCGGGCGTAGCCAGCCTGGAAGGTCGGCGCCGGCGGCGCGAACGCCGCCGGCTGGCCCGGATAGCTGGGCTGGCCGGGGTAGGGCTGGCCGTACGTGTGGGGATAGCCGGGATAGGTCCGCGGGACGTAGAACAGGGCCAGCCAGACCTTGTAGACGGCGAGTGCGGCCACGCTGAGCAGGCCGAACCAGACGATGCCGTCGAAGAGCCCGTCGAAGGCGCTGCGCACGCCGGGCCCGGTCGCTCCGGTGCCGGCGTCGAGGCGCCCGGCGAAGCGGCCGATGAACCCGATCAGGCCGAGGAAGCCGCTCACCGCGTACTCGCAGAGGGCGATCAGCGTGATCAGGCGGGCGCGGGCGAGGACGGGGGCGAGATGCGTGGCGAGCAGGACGGCGAGCAACGGGAAGCCGACCGCGACCAGCCCGAGGAAGCGCGGGAAGTTGGCGTCCGCCCGGGCCCCGAAGCCGTCGGCCCACGAGTCGACCACGAGGAACAGGGCGAAGAACCCCAACAGCAGGAAGACGGCGTTGCCCCCGAGCAGTACCAACGCCCCTGCTTCCCGCAACGCACCGGTGGCCTGGCGGGCCCAGTGGTCGGGACTGCTGCCGGGTGCCTCGTCGTAGGTCGACGGGTCCGGATAGGAGGATGGCGGGGTCACATCGTTGAGCGTAGTGCCCACCCGGAACCGCGCTCGAAACTGGGCACGGGAGAGGATGTGCGGTATGCACCTCGTCGTCCTGGCCGGCGGCATCGGCGGCGCCCGGTTCCTGCTGGGTGTGCGGGCGCTGGCCCGCCGACGCGCGGCGACCGGCACGCCGACCGAGGTGACGGCGATCGTCAACATCGGTGACGACATCACCCTGCACGGGCTGCGCGTCTGCCCCGACCTGGACAGCGTGATGTACACGTTGGGCGGGGCGGCCGATCCCGAGCGGGGCTGGGGTCGCGTCGGCGAGACCTGGGTGGTGCGCGATGAGCTCACCGCGTACGCCGCCGAATCGGCCTGGTTCGGCTTAGGCGACCGGGACCTCGCCACCCATCTGGTGCGGACCCGGATGCTCGACGCCGGCCAGCCGCTCTCCGCGGTGACCGAGGCGCTGTGTCATCGATGGCAGCCTGGCGTGCGGCTGTTGCCGGCCAGCGATGACCGGGTCGAGACCCACGTGCTGGTCGAGTCGGCCACGGGCGGCGAGGAGCTGCTGCATTTCCAGGAGTGGTGGGTACGCGAGCACGCGCACCGCCGGGCCCGGCGCTTCGTCTTCGTCGGCGCCGACTCGGCCAAGCCGGCGGCCGGCGTGCTGGCCACCCTCGCCACCGCCGATGTCGTGCTGCTGGCGCCGAGCAACCCGGTGGTGAGCATCGCCCCGATCCTGGCCGTGCCGGGGCTGCGGGAGGCGCTGGTCGAGGGTCCGGCGTCGGTGCTCGGGGTGAGCCCGATCATCGGCGGGGCCCCGGTGCGCGGCATGGCCGACCGGTGCCTGGACGCGGTCGGCGTGGCCTGCACCGCGGCCGGTGTCGGCGCTCTCTACGGCGCCCGTGCGGCCGGCGGGCTCCTCGACGGCTGGCTGGTGGACACTGTCGACGCCGGCACCGAGGTGGGCGGGGTGGCGGTGCGTAGTGTTCCACTGTGGATGAGCGACGAGGCGGCCACGATGGAGATGGTGGAGGCGGCGCTACGCCTGGCGGTCCCGCGTGAGGGAGGCCCGGGTGAGTGACGGCCTGGAGATCCGGCCGGTGCCGGGCATCGGCGACGTGCGCCCCGGCGACGACCTCGTCGCGCTGATCGCCGCCGCCGCGCCGTGGCTGCGCGACGGCGACGTCGTCGTGGTCACCAGCAAGATCGTCTCAAAGGCGGAGGGGCAGCTGGTCGATGTGCCGGCGGGCGGGCCGGCCCGGGAGGCGGCCCGCGAGGAGTACCTCGCCGCCGAGACCGCTCGCCCGGTGGCCCGGCGCGGCCACACCCGGATCGTGCAGACCCACCACGGCTTCGTGCTCGCCTCGGCCGGCATCGATACCTCCAACGTGGACCGCTCGCAGCTCGTCCTGCTGCCGAAGGATCCCGACGCCTCGGCCCGGTCGCTGCGGGCCGGATTGCTCGAGCGGTGCGGGGTACAGGTGGCCGTGATCATCTCCGACACCATGGGCCGCCCGTGGCGCAACGGTCTGGTCGACGTGGCGCTCGGCGCGGCGGGGCTGGAGTCCATTCGCGATCACCGCGGCGAGATCGACCCGTACGGCAACGAGCTGCACATCACCCAGATGGCCGTCGCCGACGAGCTGGCCAGCGCGGCCGAGCTGGTCAAAGGCAAATGCGACCAGGTACCGGTGGCCGTCGTGCGGGGGTGGGGCCGGGTAACGGCCGATGACGGACCAGGCGCGGCGGTGCTGATCCGCGCGGCCGAGCAGGACCTCTTCTCACTCGGCGCCGCCGAGGCGCGCCAGGCCGGCCTGCGCGAGGCGGCCGAGCTGGCCGATGCCCCCGGCTTCGGCCCGGTCGACCACGCGGACCTCGACGCGGCCGTGGCCGGCGTGCTGGCCCGGCTGCCCGCGCCCGCCGGCACCCGGGTCCGGGTGCTCACCACGGCGGAACTCGCGGCGGTGCCCGACCGGCCCGAACCGACCGGGCTCGGCATCGCCGCCGAGGCCACCGGCCCGGACCCGTCGATCGCTCTCGGCGGTTGGTTACACCGCGTGCGCTGTGCGCTCGCCGCCGACGGGCTGGCAAGCAACTGGTTGCCAGCGTCCGGCGTGCTCGCCGTCGGGGGCCCGCTCAGCGGCCGCTGAGTACGGCCCGACCCAGCGCGGTCAGCGTATGCAGCACGGTGTTGCGGTCGCGTTGGCGGGCCACCAGGCCGGCATTGCGAAGCACGGTGGCGTGCTGGCTCGCCGCGGCCGGCGAGACGCCCACCCGCCGGGCCAGATCGGTGGTGGAGCAGCCGTCGCCAATGGCAGCGAGCACCGCGGCGCGGGTATGCCCCAGCAACGCGCCCAAGGCCCGGCGGTCGATCTGGGGCGGGTTGGCCACGCTGCGATCGGCCGGGTAGACCAGCACCGGCGGCAGTCCCGGGTCGTAAAGCGTGACCGGATAACGCCAGCAGAAATAGGACGGCACCAGCACCAGGCCCCGCCCGTCCAGGTACATCTCCTGCTCGAACGGGTAGTCGACGGTGAGCTCACCGCCGCGCCAGCGCATCGCCGGGCGCAGGCTCTCCAGCAGGGCTTCGGTGCCCCCCTCGCCGAGCGCCCGCACGCGCCGGGCCCGGTCGGCCTCGACCGTGGTCTCCACCACCGGCCAGTGCGGCGCCAGCGCGAGGTCGAAGTAGTCGCGCATGGTGCGGGTCAGGTGCACCATGGCGGCCGCGTCGCCGCGGGCCAACGGCAACATGTCCGATGGCAACGACTGTTGCTCGGCGAGGAGGCTCAGGTCACGCCGCAGCAGCCCGGCTGGCGTTGCCGCGACCGCCGCCAGCCCGGCGTCGAGATCCTGGGTGCCCACCAACGGGGTGAGGAAGTCGGGAAAGTATCCGGCCGCCGGGTTCAACGTGAGCAGGAAACGGATGCCATCGATCAGCACCGGCCGGGTCCGGCTGGGCCGGCGCAGGTCGGCCGAGACCGCCTGATGCCAGTCACCGTAGGCGGCGCGCGCCGGCCGGGTCTGCAGCACGTGCAGGCTCAGCACGATCTCCCACAACGGGTCCGGGCCGGACATCACCCGAGTTCGGGCCAGGTCGTCGCCGGTAAAGAAGATCTTCAACATGGGAGCGCTCTCCTGCCGGGAGTACTTGACTCTACCCACCGCCTGTGACAGGGGTGTTTCGGCTATGCCTAAATCATCTCGACACCGGACCGATCGACCCGACATGCTGGCTGCCTGCCGGGGACCTGGGGAGGGAGCCACGGCGGCGGAGGCGCGGCCACGACGGGCTTACGAACGGGGGTCCGCGGCCAACTGGTCCGCGGGTGGCGATGCCGGCGCAGATCGTGGCTCCATGCGAACGGTTCGGGGGGCGTGTGGAGCCACGATCTCAGAGGTGCTCCTCCTCGCCACGGGCGCGCAGCCGCTCCACCAGGGCCTTGACCTCCTGGGCCCGGTCGCGCGCACACACCAGCAGCGCGTCATCGGTGTCGACCACGATCAGGTCATGCACGCCGAGCGCCGCCACCACCCGGTGCGACTGAGCCACCACCACCGAGTCGCGGGTGTGCGGCAGCAGCACCGGGCCCGCCTTGGCGTCGGCCAGCACCACGTTGCCGTCGCCGTCGGCGGCCAGCGCCTCACCGAGGGTGTGGAAGTCGCCGATGTCGCTCCAGCCGAACGCACCCGGCACCGTCGCCACGCGGCCGGCCGCCGCCGCGGGTTCCATCACCGCATGATCCACCGAGATCCGGGGCAGTGTCGGCCACACCTCGCCGAGCACGGCCTCGCGCTCCGGCGTGCGCCAGGCCCGCGCGATCGCGGTCAGGCCCAGGTACAGGTCGGGTTGGCGCTCCCGCAGCTCGCCGAGGAACGTCTGCACCTGCCACACGAACATGCTCGCGTTCCACAGGTAGGTCCCGGCGGCGAGATAGGCGGCCGCCAGTTCGGGGTTCGGCTTCTCCTTGAACTCCTCAACCCGGCGGATCCGCTCGTCGTTGAGCGACTCGCCGCCGGGCTGGTGGAGCGGCTCGCCACCGGGCTGGTGGAGCGGCTCGCCGCAGCGTAGGTAGCCGTAACCGGTCTCCGGGCAGGTCGGCTGGATGCCGACGGTCATCAGGTAGCCCTGCGCCGCCCCGAGCGCAGCCGCCTCGATCGTCGAGACGAACGCGGCCTGGTCACGGATGAGGTGGTCCGAGGCGAACGAAGCCATGATCGCCTCTGGGTCGCGCTCGGCGATGATCGCCGCGGCGAGGCCGATGGCCGGCCCGGAATCCGCCGGTGCGGGCTCGACCAGAATGTTCGCCTCCGGCAGGTTGGGCAGTTGCCGGGCCACCCCCGCCGCGTGGGCAATGCCCGTCACCACATACGTGCGGTCGATCGCGATGAGCGGCGCCAGGCGCGCCACGGTCGCCTGCAGCAGCGACTCGGCCGACCCGGTCAGCGGGTGCAGGAACTTCGGGTACGCGGCCCGGGACAGCGGCCACAGCCGGGTCCCGCTGCCACCGGCGGGAATGACGGCGTAGAGCCGCTGGCCAGCATCGGACATCCGCCCATCATGCCCGGCGCGGTCCGACCGTGCCGGACCCGGGATCGACACTCCCCGAAAGGAGCCGTCCTCGGCGCGGCCCTGGGGGTGAGGGTGGGCAATTTCCTGGAACGAGCCGTTACCGGCCAACGACGACGGGCAGTTTCCTGAATTCGGCCCCCAGAACCCCCAGGACCCCAACGACCCGACCTGGCCGGACCGACGAGCCTGAGATCAGCCCAGCGCCCGGGCCCACGACGTCATGTGCACTTCCGCGCTGGAGTCCCAACTGAACTCCTTGGCCCGCTGCAGGCCGGCCCGGGCCAGCGCGACCCGGCGTGGTTCGTCGTCGAGCAGGCGGGCCAGCTCCTGCGCGATCTCCTCCGGATCGGGACCGGTATAGGCGACCGCGTCGCCGCCCACCTCGGGCAGGGACAGCCGCGGCGTGGTCAACACCGGCGCCCCACACGCCATCGCCTCGAGGATCGGCAGGCCGAACCCCTCGCCGTAGGACGGATAGGCGGCGACCAGCGCGCCACCGAGGTAGCCGGGCAGGTCGGCGAAGCGGAGGTAGCCGGGGCGCAGCAGGCGCAGATGCGCCGGCACGCTCGCCACCGCCTGGTCGATCTCGTCGTCGTGGCCCTGGCCGCCGGCGATCACCAGGGCCGGCGGTGCCGGCCGCCCGGCCACCGCCCGGGCCCAGCCGCGGATGAGGTTCGGCACGTTCTTGCGCGGCTCCTTGGCGCCCAGGAACGCGACGTAGGAGGTCTCGCCGAGGCCCAGCCGGGCTCGCACCCGCGCCTTCTCGTCCGGGGTCGGTGCGTGGAACGCGGCCGGGTCGACGCCGTGGTAGGCCACGTCGAGCCGGGTGGGGTCGGCGTCGAGCAGGCGGATCAACTCGTCGCGGGTGGCCTTGCTGGGCACGATCACCCGGGCCGCCCGCCGCAGCGAGGTCTTGATCGCCGAGCGGAAGAACGTACGCCGGGACTTGTCGTAGTGCTCGGGCTCGGTGAAGAACGTGGCGTCGTGCACGGTGACGGTAACCGGGCAGCCGGCCCGCAGCGGGCAGGTGTAGAAGGGCGAGTGCAGCACCTTGGCACCCACCTGCGCGGCGAGCAGCGGCAGGCCGGTCTGCTCCCACGCCAGCCGGGCCGGCCGGTGGTTGACCGCGGCCGGGGCGGCGACGATCTGCGCACTGGGCAACATCCGCTCGTACCGCTCGGTGTCGGTGCGCTGGCACACCACGACAAGGTCCACGTCCCCGCGCGGCCCCAGCGCACCGAGCAACCCGTCGACGTAGCGCCCCACGCCGCCGCGGTCGGCCGGGACACTCGTTGCGTCAACCAGCACCCGCGGCGAACGACTGGAGGTCACAGCTCTCTCACTCCTCGGCCTCTCCCGGCCGCACAACTTAGCGTGGTTTCTCTGGCCAAGCTTCGCGAAACTCGGCAACCAACCGGCAAGCCTACGCCCGTGCCTCGGGAGTGGGCTCCCCTTGGGTTGCCACATCTGTGGGTGTTCACCGCATCGCCGTTATCGTTTCGTGCATATGGACACGACCCCGTCAACGTCGGTGCCCGAGGTCTTCGCGGCGGCCGTCCGGCGCTACCCGAGCCGGCCGTTGCTGACCTGTTATGACGATGCGACCGGCGAGCGTACCGAACTCTCCGGGGCGACGTTGGAGAACTGGGTCGCCAAGACCGCCAACCTGCTCGTCGACGGGTACGGGCTCGGCATCGGTGACCGCGCCGCCCTCCGGCTGCCGCCGCACTGGCAGAGCGCGGCGGTCCTGCTCGGCTGCTGGGCCGCCGGGCTGACCGTGGATCTCGAAGGCGCCGGCGCCCCGGTCGCATTCCTCGCCGCCGATCGGCTCGACGAGGCTGGGGCGATCGGCGCCGGGGAGACCTTCGGGCTGGCGTTGGCGCCACTGGCCGCGCCGTTGGCCGGGCGACCCGAGGGCGTGCTCGACTACGTGCTGGAGGTACGCGGGTACGGTGACCGCTTCGTCCCGCTCGCCCCGGTCGGTCCGCTGACTCCGGCCCTGGCCGGCAACCCGCCCCGGGCGCACACCGACGTGGTAAGGACCGCCGCCGACCGGGCCGGGGCGGCCGGCCTGACCGTCGGCGCCCGGGTGCTCGTCGACGCCGACGTCCGGCCGGACCCGGTCGAGTGGTTGCTGGCGCCCCTCGTCGCCGGCGCCGCCTCGGTCCTGTGTAGACACCTGGACCCGGCTCGGCTGGCGGCCCGGCTGGCCACCGAGCGCGCGACGATGTGGTCCTAGCGGTCTCACGGGTGGCCCACGGCCAGCGCCACCGCCTCGTCGGGAGTGCTCGCGGTACGCAGGCCCGGCACCTCGTGGCCGGCCGCGTCGAGCACCCGCCAGCCACCGAGGTACACCACGACCGGAGGGCCGCCGTCCCGGGCCCGGCGCATGGCCAGCGCCACTTCGGAGAGCGTGCCCCACGAACCGCCTACCACGATCACCGCGTGGGCGCTGCCGACCAGCACCGCGTTGCGCGCCTCGCCGAGGTTCGTCGAGATCACCACGGACAGGTGCGGCGCCGCCTCACCCGGATCGCGGCCAGGGCGTACCCCGACCACCAGACCCTCGGCCGAGTGTGCGCCGGCCGCGGCCGCCGCCATCACCCCTCCACCGCCTCCACAAAGGACGATGTGGCCCCGCTGCGCCAGCCGCCGGCCGACCTCGAACGCGGCGCGCTCCTCCTCCGGCGTGCAGATCGAAGGGCCGCACACGGCCACCTGGACCGCGGGCACGACTAGGCCGACCGTCCGGCCCGCTGGGCCGCCAGCCGTTCGAACGCGGCGAGGGAGTCGGGGTTGGCCAGCGCCCCCCGGGCCGCGGCGACCTCGACCGGCGTCCCGGTGAGGATGCGTTTGACCGGCACCTCGAGCTTCTTCGCCGAGAGGGTCCGCGGCACCGCCGGCACCTGGTGGATCTCGTCCGGGACGTGCCGCGGCGAGAGCGCCTCACGCAGCAGGGCGACGATGCGGGCGCGCAGCGCGTCATCGAGCTCGACACCCTCGGCGAGCACCACGAAGAGCAGCAGCTCACCCGGGCCACCGGCGGCGTCCTCCAGGTGCACCACCACCGAGTCGACCACCTCGGCCATCCCCTCGACCACCGAGTAGAACTCGCTCGTGCCCAACCGGACCCCGCCGCGGTTGAGGGTGGCGTCCGAACGCCCGGTGATGATGCAGGTGCCCCGGTCGGTGATGACGATCCAGTCGCCGTGGCGCCAGACGCCGGGGAAGGTGTCGAAGTACGCCTCGCGATAGCGCGTACCGTCGGGGTCATTCCAGAAGCCGACCGGCATCGACGGCATCGGCGCGGTGATCACCAGCTCGCCGAGCTGGCCCCGCACCGGCCGACCCGTGGCGTCGTACGCCTCCACCCGCGCGCCCAGGCAGCGGCAGGAGATCTCCCCCTCGGTCACCGGCAGCAGCGGCGAGGCGCCCACGAACCCGGTGCACACATCGGTGCCGCCGGACAGCGACTGCAGCTGGAGATCGGCCCCCACCGCCTGGTAGACCCACCGGAAGCCCTCCGGTGGCAACGGCGCCCCGGTCGAGCCCACGCCGCGGAGCCGGCTCAGGTCGGCCAGCTCCCGCGGGACGATGCCGGCCTTGCGCCCGGCCAGCAGGAACGGCGCCGAGGTGCCAAAGTACGTGGTGCCCGAGCGCTGCGCCAGCCGCCACAGCTCGCCCAGGTCGGGGTGGCCCGGATTGCCATCGAAGAGGACGATCGACGCCCCGACCGCCGGCCCGGAGATCAGGAAGTTCCACATCATCCAGCCGGTGGTGGTGAACCAGAAGAACCGGTCGCCCGGCCCGAGGTCGTGGTGCAGCGCGAGCATCTTCAGGTGCTCGAGCAGGATGCCGCCGTGGCCGTGCACGATCGGCTTGGGCAGCCCGGTGGTGCCCGAGGAGTAGAGCACGTAGAGCGGATGGTCGAACGGCACCGGATCGAACCGCAGCGGTTCGTCGGTCGGCGCGGCGAGCTCGGCCCAGGCCATGGCGCCGGCCGGCGGTGGCGCGGCTGAGTCCAGATAGGACACCGAGATCACGTGGCGCAGCGAGGGCAGCGCGGCCCGGATCGCCGCCACCTCGCCGGCCCGGTCGACCGTGCGCTCGCCGTAGCGGTAGCCATCGACGGCGACCAGAACCGTCGGCTCGATCTGCTGCCACCGGTCCACCACGCTGCGGGTGCCGAACTCCGGGGCGCAGGAGGAGAACACGGCACCCAGGCTCGCCGCCGCGAGCAGCAGCACGACCGTCTCGGCGATGTTCGGCAGGTACGCCGCGACCCGGTCGCCCGGCGCCACACCGAGCCGGCGCAAGCCGGCCCGCACCCGGGCCACCTCCGACCGGAGCTGCGCCGCGGTGAGCACCTGGTCGGCGCGCGACTGCGAATACCCGAGCAGCACCACGTCGTCGTCGGCGACACCGGGCAGGCGCAGCACGTGCTCGGCGTAGTTGAGGCGGGTGCCGGGGAACCACCGGGCGCCCGGCATCGTGGCGTCCGGCAGCACCGCGCTCGGTCGCCCGTACCCGATCACCTCGAAGTGGTCCCAGATCGACTGCCAGAACCCGGGCAGGTCGGCCACCGACCACTCCCACAACGATGCGTAGTCGTCGAAGCGCCGGCCCCGTTCCCGCGCCAGCCAATCCAGATAACGACCGATCCGGGAGTGCTGCCGGATGTCGTCCGGCGGCCGCCAGAGCACTCTGCTCGCACCCATGGCGACACCCTACGATCGTCGTCCGTTCGTGGGAGGTCGGGGATACGCGGCCACGCTACGGTGCGTAACGACACTCCACCATCGACCCGGGACGGACCATGCGTCACCTACGGAGCATCCTGCTGACCCTCGTCCTCACCCCCGTGATCTACATCAGCGTGGGCTACGGCCTGGTCCGGGCGGCCGGCGTCGGCCACCTGGACCTGGGCGCCGGTCTGGCCGCCGTCACCGCCCTGGTGCTCGCCGGTGCGCTCTACGCGGTGCTGGTGCTGGTGCGACTCTCCCCGGCCGGGCTGGTGCTCGGCGGCCTGGCGTTGCTGGGTGCGGGCTTGTGGGCCTTCTTCGGCACCGGCTCCTTCCTCGGCACCATGCCCTCCTCGGTGCTCGGCCAAGGTGGCGTCATGCTCGCCGCGGCGCCGGTGGCGGCCGTGCTGGGCGTGCCGCTGCTGGCCACCGTGGGCAGCCCACGCCGCTGGCGCGAGTCCGCCATCGAGTACGCCCTGCCCGCGTACGCCATACCCGAGGCTGACACCCTGGTGCAGTCCGGCTTCTGACCGGACTTGGGTCCAGCGGAGACCGCGATGACCGCACCGGACGTGGACATGACTGGCACCGCGACGATCAACGTCATGGCCCGGCCCGCG
>JBLNGJ010000587.1:0-2981 GCA_050264675.1 Micromonosporaceae bacterium | reverse complement strand
GACGTCCGGGCGGGAACGGGCAGTTTCCAGGAATCTGCCCGGCCGGCCGGGTGCCCGGGGGAGGGCATCGGCGTGAGCACGGTCATCCGGCCCTACGGCGACACCACCGGCGATGGCATGGTGCAGCTGAGCTTCACCCTGCCCGTACCGGCCGACAAGCGGGCCGAGGGTGCGGCGCTGCAGCTGGCCGCGAAGATGGGCCTGGACCCGGCGCTGGTGGTGCACACCCGGGGCATGGGCGACGGCTTCACCTTCTTCGTCGTCTACGGGCGCGTGCACCACCTGGTCGACCTGAGCCAGGTGGTCGTGGCCGAGCGGGACTTCCCGCTGCTGAGCGCGAAGGACGTCAACACCGCGATCCGGCAGCGGCTGCGGCGCAAGCTCTGCGTGGTCGGTGCCTGCATCGGCACCGACGCCCACACGGTGGGCATCGACGCGATCCTCAACGTCAAGGGGGTCGCCGGGGAGAAGGGCCTGGAGTACTACCGGGAGTTCAAGGTGATCAACCTCGGCGCCCAGGTCAGCGTGCCCGACCTGGTCGAGCGGGCGCGGGCCGACCGCGCCGACGCGGTGCTGGTGAGCCAGGTGGTGACCCAGCGCGACGCGCACCTGCACAACACCCGGGAGATGTCGGCGGCGTTCCGGGAGGCGTTCCCGGCCGAGCGCCGGCCGCTGCTCGTCGTCGGCGGGCCGCGCTTTGATGAGCTGGCTCATGAGGAGCTCGGCGTCGACCGGATCTTCGGCCGGGGCACCACGCCGCGGGAGGTGGCGAGCTACCTCGTGCACGCCCTGGTGCCCGCGCCGGGTGCCAGCGGTGCGGCCGGGCGCCGGCCGGTGCGGGGGAGTGCGGCATGACCACGACGCCGGACCCGCGGCTGGGGCTGACCGTCATGCACCGCCGCTACGTGCCCTACGCCCACGCGCACTACGCCGGCCACCTCGTGGACGGCGCGTACAGCCTGGCTCTCTTCGGCGACGTCGCGACCGAGGTCTGCATCCGCACCGACGGCGACGAGGGGCTCTTCGCGTCCTATTCGGACGTGCAGTTCCTGGCGCCGGTGCGCGCGGGCGACGTGGTGGAGATCGAAGCCACGGTGACCCGGGTCGGCACCCGCAGCCGCACCCTCGCGTTCGAGTGCCGGGTGGTCTGCCGCGGCCGGCCCGACCGATCGGAGTCGGCCGCCGAGGTGCTCGACCCACCGGTGGTCGCGGTCACCGCGACCGGCACCGTGGTGGTGCCCGCAGCCGTCCGGTCGTGACGTGAGCGGGAGGAGCGAGCGAAGCGAGCCCCGCACCGCGAACCATCAAGCACGGCGCGGGAGGAGCGAGCGAAGCGAGCCCCGCACCGCGAACCATGAGGCACGACGGCTGGTCGCCTGCGCCGATGTCGGCTCGACGTTTACCAAGGTGGCCGTGGTCGACCTCGACGCCGGCGAGGTGGTGGCCGCGGCCGAACATCCGACCACTGTAGACACTGACGTCCTGCACGGCCTGGACGCCGCCCTGGCCGCGGCCGGGCGGGCCCGGCCCGACGCGGATCTGTCCACCCCGTACGTCTGCTCGTCGGCCGGCGGCGGGCTGCGCCTGGCCGTCGTCGGGTACGAGCAGCTGGTCACGGCCGAAGCGGGGCACCGGGTCGGGCTGACCGCCGGGGCGAAGGTGGTGCACGTCGCCGCCGGCCCGCTCGACCGTGCCGGCCTGACCGAGCTGCGCGCGGCCCGGCCCGACGTGGTGCTGCTGGTGGGTGGCACCGACGGCGGGGACGCCGACGTGCTGCGGCACAACGCGACCCGGTTGGCCAACGCCCGGCTGCGCATCCCGGTGGTGCTCGCCGGCAACGCCGAGCTGCGGGACGAGGCGACCGGGCGGCTGCGCGCCCGCGGCGTCCCGGTGGTCGCCACGCAGAACGTGCTGCCCCGCATCGGCGTGCTCAACCCCGGCCCGGCCCGGGACGCGATCCGCGAGGTCTTCCTGCGTCACGTCATCGGCGGCAAGGGCCTCTCCCGCGGTCCGCGGTTTGCCCGGTTGGTGCGCGCGGCCACCCCCGACGCGGTGCTCAGCGGGGTCGAGCTGCTCGCCGACGAGCTCGACGACGACCTCCTGGTCGTCGACGTCGGTGGGGCGACGACCGATGTCTACTCCGCCCTGGGCCACGCCGACGTCACCGACGTCGCGGGCAGCCTCCGGGTGGCCCGTACGGTCGAGGGCGACCTCGGCGTGCGGTGGAACGCGGCCGCGATCCTGGCCGCGGCGGTCGCCGAACGCCTGCTCGACCCGGACGACGAGGCCCGGCTCGGTCCGGCCGCAACCGCCCGCTCGGCCACGCCCGGGCTGCTGCCGGTAACCGACGACGACAGCGTCGTCGATGCCCGGCTGGCCGGCCTGGCCGCGGCGGTGGCGGTGCGCCGGCACGCCCGCGGCGAGCTGCGCGCCGCCGAGTCGCGGCTGCGCCGCAACCTGGGCGAGGTGCGGCTGGTGGTCGGCTCCGGCGGCGTGCTGCGGCACTCACCGCGGGCGGCGTCCGCGGTCACCCAGGCCGTGCTCACCGATCACGCCGGCGGCTGGGCCCGGCCCCGGCACGCAGTGAGCGCAGTCGATACAGACTACGTCCTCGCGCCGGCCGGGCTGCTCGCCCGGGAGCACCCGTCGGCGGCTCGGGCGCTGCTGCGGACGCACCTGCTCGGCCGCGCCGTCGGGGCCTCCGGCCGGCCTTGACACGCCGGAGCGACACGCCGGAGCCATCGAGAATCGTGCGCCGGGATGGTTGACACGCCCCGGGCGCCCATACGTACGGTCAATGGGTCCTTTCCCGTGGGTGGCGGGCGAACGACGTGAGATCGTCGCGGCCACAGCGTGGGCCTGTGTATGGGTGGTGCAGGCTCGCGGGGCGACAGGCATGCGCGACCAGTAGACAACGTCCCGGTGTGGGCAGCCAGCCCGGCCCGGGTCGGTCCGAAGGGCGCGGCAGCGTGTCGGCCACC
>JBLNGJ010000586.1:0-6228 GCA_050264675.1 Micromonosporaceae bacterium | reverse complement strand
CTCGGCCCGACCCGGGCGCGCTGGTGCGCGCGCTGGGCCTACCGGGCGCGGCCGACCGGCTCGCCGCCGAGCTCGACAACAGCGTGGCCAACCTGGCTCTGGCCCGGACGGTCCCGTCCCCCGCCGGCGCCGACGTGCTGCTGACCGCGCCGCTGGTCGACCTGGAACAGTGCATCGTGGACGGGCATCCGTTGCACCCGGGCTGCCGCACCCGGCTGGGCATGTCCGCCGCTGAGGTGCGGGCGTACGCCCCCGAGCACCGGCCGGTCGTCGCGCTGAACCTGATCGCGGTGCCGCCGCGGCGGTGGCTGGGCGACGGACCCCCGGTCCTGGTCATGCATCCGTGGCAGCGGGAGCACCGGCTGGACCGCTACCCGTGGCTGCGCGACACCGGCGAGCGGCGGTTGGCGCGTCCGCTGATGTCGCTACGCACCCTCGCTCTGGTGGACCGGCCGGACCGCCACGTCAAGACCGCCGTCGACGTGCAGATGACCTCGGCCGTGCGCACCGTCTCCCCCGCCGCGATCCACAACGGCCCGTTGCTCTCCGCGCTGCTGGCGCGGTGCGCGCCGGCGGGTCTTGCGGTCCTGGCCGAAGTGGACGCCGGCGCGGCGATCGTCGACGGTGAGCCCTGCCGCAGCCTCGCCCACCTGCACCGCGAGCTGCCCCCGCTCCACCCAGGTGAGGTGGTGCTGCCGCTGGCCGCGCTGGCCGCGCCCGTGGACGGCCAGCCGCTCGCGGCCGCGGTGGCCCGAACCGGGTTCGGCGGCGACCCGTTCGCGTTTCACGCCGCGGTGCTGGCGGTGTTTCTGCCACCGCTGGTGACGTTGCTGGGCCTCGGCGTGGCCTTGGAGGCCCACGGGCAAAACACGTTGCTGGCGCTGCGGCAGGGCCGGCCGGTGCGGCTGCTCTACCGGGATTTCGGTGGGGTCCGCGTCAGCCCGCGACGGCTCGCCCGTCACGGCCTACCGGTGCCACCCCTGCGCGGTGACCTGGTCACCGACGAGCCGGCGCAGTTGCGGGCGAAGGTTCTCGCCGCCGCCCTGGCCACTGTGGACGCCCAGCTCATCACCGTGCTCGCGGCCGAGTTCGCCGTCGCCCCGGAGCGGTTCTGGGCGCAGGCCGCCGCCGCGGTGCGGACCGCCTTCGCCCGCCGCGCCGATCCCGATCGCGATGAGGACGCGTTCTTCGCCGAGACGCTGCCGATCAAGGCGATGACCGCGATGCGGCTCGCCGCCGACCCGCTCACCGACATCTGGGCGGCGCTGCCCAACCCGTTGGCAAGGTGGGCATGAGCGACGACGCGCTCCCCTCAGCGGAGGAGCCAGTATGGTCGGCCCGGTGACCGCGGCCGGCCCGGTGGTGGCGGCCGCCGCCGAGGCCGAGCTGGCGCTGCGGGTGGCCGCGCCGGAGCTCGTCGACGGGTTCCGGGCGGCGCTGCCGGTGGCCCGCGACGCGGTCGCCCGGCGGGTCATCAGCGCCGCCTGCTGGGAGGGCCTGACCGGCCCGGCCGAGCCGGCCTGGTCCGGCGAGCGCCTGTTCGTGCCGAAGGCCGGCGGCGGCTACCTGGTGACCCGAGCCGTCCGGCACGGATTCGGCCGGATCGAGGTGACCCAGCCGACCGAGGCCGACCCGGTTCGCCTGCTCGCCGACCTTGTCGGGGAGCACCCTGGGGTGGCCGCGGAGATCGCCGACGCGACGGTCAACCTGGCGATCGCGTTGGCCCGCCGACCCCACCTGGCGCTGGGCGACCCGGACATCGATGGTGGGCTTGACGCCGACGAGCAGGCCGCTGGCCTGGAGCGCCTGGCCACCGAGGGGCACAACCTGCACCCGTGCGCCCGCACCCGCCTGGGCTGGCGGGTGCCGGACGTGCTCGCTCACGACCTGGAGGCGGCGGCCACCACGGTGCGGTTCGTGGCCGTGCACCGAGACCTGCACATCGGCGAGGACGTCGGCGACCACTTAGGACTAGCCGAGCTGGGCATCAGGGCGCCCGACCCGGCCCGCTTCGTGCTCACCCCGGTGCACGCCTGGCAGTTCGAGCAGGTGCTGCGGAACCGATACGCCGACCTCATCGACGACGGCACGCTCGTGCCGCTCGACGACGTGGCGCTACCGGCCGTGCCGACGGCGGCCCTGCGCACGTTGCTCCTGCCGAGTGCAACCGGGCCGCCGCGCTACCTCAAGGTCTCCCTCGACATCCAGGTCACCTCGACCCGCCGCACCATCTCGGTGGCGAGCACCCGCAACGGACCGGCCATCTCCGCGCTGCTGGAGCGGCTGCTCGCCGACGACCCCGAGTGTGCCCGGGTGGTGCTCATGACCGAGCGGGCCGGGTCGGCGGTGGTCGCCTCGGGCGGTCGCCGCCGCGATCTCGCCGCTATCGTCCGCAGTGGACTGAGCGGCCGGCTGCACCCGGACGAGCGGGTGGTGCCCGGCGGCGCACTCTACGCCAGTTCGCCGCGGGACGGGCGCCCGATCGTGGCCGAGATCGTCGACCGGTACGGGCGCACCCGTAGGCTGACCAGCGCACCCGACATGGCCCTGCGCTTTCTCGACGAGTACGCCCGGCTGCTGCTGCCGCCGGTGCTCTCGCTGGCCACCCGGCACGGCATCGGCCTCGAAGCGCACCTGCAGAACTGCCTGCCGACTTTTGTCGGCGGAGTGCCCCACCGCCTGGCCGTGCGCGACTTCGCCGGGCTGCGCATCTACCCGCCCCGGCTGCCGCAGCCGCTGCGGCTGTGGCCGGGTTCGGTGGTGGTCACCGGCGACGTCCAGGTGATGCGGGCCAAGGTGGCCTACACCGCGCTGCAGGCCCACCTCGGTGAGCTGGTGGTCCGCCTGGCCAGCTCGCACCAGCTCGGCGAGGTGGCGGCCTGGGCGGCGGTGCGAGGGGTCATAGACGAGGTGTACGAGCGGCTGCGGGCCGACCCGCCGCTGGCCCGCCAGGCCCGGGCCGACCACGCCTTCTTCGTCGCCGACACGGTGCCGCACAAGGCGCTGCTGACGATGCGCCTGCGTGGCGGGGGCGAGCACTACGTGGCGGTGGGGAACCCGTTGCGATGACGGCGATCCCCGACCACGTGCGCGCCGCGCTGCTCGCCGCACCGGCGCCGCGGTGCGCGTACGTCTATGACCGGGCGGCGCTGCAGACCGCGGCCCAGGCGGTGCGGGCCAGCCTGCCCACCGACGGGCTGCTCTACTACGCGGTCAAGGCCAACGGCCATCCGGACGTGCTCGCCGCGCTCGCCACCGTGGTGGACGGCTACGAGGTGGCCTCCGGCGGTGAGCTGGCCAGCGCCCGGATCGCTCGGGCCGGTGTGGGCGCCGGCACCGACATCGTGTTCAGCGGGCCGGCCAAGACCGACGCCGAACTCGCCGCCGCGGTCGATGCCGAGGCGACCGTGCACGCGGAGAGCCTGCTCGAGCTGCGCCGGTTGGCGGTGGCCGCCGAGTCGGTCGGGGGTCGGGCCCGGGTGGCGCTGCGGATCAACCGGGCCGGTGTGAGCCTTCCCGGCAGCCACCACATGACCGGCCCGGCGACCCCGTTCGGGCTGGACGAGGCCGACCTCGCCGAGGCGGTGGAGCTCTGTCGGGAGCTGCCCGCGCTGCGCCTGGTCGGCTTCCACCACCACGCCGTCTCCAACAACCTCGACGCGACCGCCCACGCCGCGTACGTGGTCGACGCCGCCCGCTGGTCGACCGCGACCGCGCAGCGCCACGGCATTGCGCTGGAGTACGTCAACCTCGGCGGCGGGTTCGGCGTGGACTACACCGGCGACCGCAGCTTCGACCTGGCCGAGCTGGCCAAAGGGCTCGCCGCCGCGGCACTGGCGCTGCCCGGGGGCGCCCGGCTCGCGGTCGAGCCGGGTCGCTTCCTCACCGCCGGCGCCGGGTGGTACGCGGCCGAGGTGGTCGACCTCAAGCGCAACCAGGGGCGTTGGTTCGCGGTGCTGCGCGGCGGGACGCATCACTTCCGGCTGCCCGCCGCATGGGGTTACAGCCACCCGTTCACCGTGCTGCCGGTGTCCGAGTGGCCGCGCCCATACCAGCGGCCCGAGCTCAGCGACAAACCGGTCGACGTGGTCGGCGAGCTCTGCACCCCGCGCGACGTGCTGGCCCGGGAGCAGCCGGTGACCCGATTGCGCGTCGGTGACCTGCTGGTCTTTGCCAATACCGGCGGCTACGGCTGGGAGGTGGCCCACCACGACTTCCTGCGCCACGACCCACCACTGTTTATCGTCGTCTGATCGGGACTTCGCCCGGCTGACTGCGCAGAGTAACGTCGGCGGCACCCAAACGAATGGGCAGGTCACGGTACATCCCGACTGAGGCGCCATTCCCCGTTAACCCCTAAACTGTGGGCCGACCTCGTGCACCGCCCCCCGGGAGGCACCCCTATGACATACGGCCGTCCCGCCACAGTCCGGTCCCACCGGCGCGGCGGCCCTCGCCGCCGCGTCTCCTTCGCGCCGTGGCTCGCCCTCGCCATCGTGCTGGTGCTCGTTGGCGGCGGCCTCACCGCCGGCTACGTCTATCTCATCAAGGGTGGCTGCTCCGGTCAGGCGACCGCGACCGTCGTGGTCACCCCGCGGATCGAGAGCATCATGCAGTCGCTGAGCCAGCGGTGGCAGGAGACGACGCCGCAGGTCAAGGGCACCTGTGCCCGGGTGAATGTGGAGGCCAAGGAGTCCTTCGAGGCGGCCGCGGCGCTCTCCGGCGAGTGGGACCCGAAGACGCAGGGCCAACCGCCGGACGCCTGGGTGCCCGACTCGACCGCGTGGGTGCGTCGGGCCTCGGTCGACGCCGACGCCGAGCGGCTCGTGCCCGACCTGCAGCCCAGCCTGGCCCGCACGCCGACCGTGATCGCGATGCCGAAGCCGATGGCCCAGGCGGCCGGGATGAGCGGCGAAGGGCTGACCTGGAAAGAAATCATCGACAAGCTCAACGTCGCCGACGGTTGGAAGGCTTACCAGCACGCGGACTGGGGGCCGTTCAAGGTCGGGCTCGCCGACCCGCAGGCGTCCACCGCCGGTCTGTTGGCGCTCATGGCGATCTCCGACACCGATGACTCCGGCGACGTCGACGAGGCCGAGCAGGCGACCCTGCTGGACCTGAAGAAGGTCATCAAGGTTGAGGCGAAGACGACCAACGAAATAATCAACGGGCTCACCAGTGCCGCCAGCCAGAGCACCGAGGCCGCCCTGAAGTACGTCTCCGCGTTCCCCGCGCTCGAGCAGGACGTGCTCCTGTACAACTTGAAGAACCCCAAGGTCCCGCTGGTGGCGGTCTACCCCAAGGACGGCACCGCCGAGGCCGACTTCCCCTACCTTGTGCTCAACGCGAGCTGGGCCACGCCGCAGGGCCAGGACGTGGCGAACGCGTTCATGCGCTTCGCTCGCGGTCCGGTCGGCAAGGCGGCGTTCCAGGACGCCGGCTTCCGCGACGGCAACCGCGCGCCCGGCAAGGACCTGACCCCGGCCAACGGGGTGACCGAGAAGATCACCGCCCTGCCCCGCGCCGTCCTGTTGCCCGAGTCGGTGCAGCACGCGGCGGCCAGCTGGACCGCGGTGACCCGCCCCACCAACGTGCTGCTCGTCTTCGACTGTTCGGGGTCGATGGGCGGCACCGTGCGGGGCACCGGCAAGACCCGGCTGGACCTGACCAAGGCGGCCGCGATTAATGCCCTCGCACTCTTCGACGATGAGGCGCGGGTCGGCGTGTGGGCGTTCTCCACCGCTCAGTCCGGCAAGGACTATCGCGAGATTCTGGCGCTGGGGACGCTCGGTGAGCAGGTCGGCGGCGAGACCCACCGGGACGCGCTGCTGAGGGCGATCGACAATCTGCGCCCGGGTGGTAACACCGGCCTCTACAACACGGTCTGGGCGGCCGAGCAGAACGTGCGCCAGTCGTTCCAGGCCGGCGCGGTGAACATGGTCGTGCTGCTCACCGACGGCGCCGACGACAACAACATCGCCAAGACGATGACGTTGGACAAGCTCGTCAACGACCTCAAGGCGGAGAGCGCCGACGCGTCCAAGCGGATCCCGGTGGTTACCGTCGGGCTCGGCATCGACTCCAACTCCGAGGTGTTGCGCGCGATCTCCAATGCCACGTTGGCGCCGACCTACTCCTCACCCACCTCGTTCGACATCAGCCAGGTGCTGCTCAGCGCGCTCTTCGGCCGCGCCTGACCGGAGCGCCCGCCCTGACCCGGTCGGTGAC
>JBLNGJ010000585.1:0-2539 GCA_050264675.1 Micromonosporaceae bacterium | reverse complement strand
ATTCGAGGCCCCAGCGGGTGTGGCGGATCCGGAATCTCCCCGCGTGTTTCGCGCGGTGGTGGCGTCGGCACAGGCAGCACAGGTTGGACACGATGGTGTGGCCACCGTGGGCGTAGTCGTGGATGTGGTCGATGTCGCAGCGGCGGGCTCGGCGCCGGCAGCCGGGTGCCCGGCAGGTGATGTCCCTGGCCCGGACGAACGCGGCCTGGGCGGCGGTGGGCCGGTAGTGGCGGGGTGGGTTGGTGATCGGGCCTTCACCGATGACGTCGCCGGCGCGGGTGGCGGTCCACCGCCAGGTGGCCTGTTCGGCGATCTGGGCGGTCAGTTGGCGGGCGATGTCGGCCAATACGGGGCCGAAGCCGTCCAGGTCGCCGGGTCGGTCGGCCAGGCAGAGCAGGGTCTCGGCGTCGACTCTGAGGTTGATGACACCTTTGCGGGGGGCCGGGAGTATCGCTCCGGCAAGGGTGGGGTCGACGCCGGCGAGCAGGTCGGCGAAGACGTCTGCGCGGATCTGGTCGATGCCGCGGGTGTCGGCCAGCCCGGCCGCTTTGGTGGCGGTGGCGACGCGGTCGATGTAGTTCCACGCGGCGGCGGCCTTCTCGGCCGGTAGGTAGATGCCGGAGAGGGCGGCGGTGCCGTTGCTGTAGGTGTCGTAGTCCACGCAGCGGGACTCAAGCGCCTTGCGGTGTCGTCTGCGTACCGCGTCGGGGTCGACGGTGAGAACCAGTCGGCGCAGCCGATGGCGGATCTGGCCGGTGGTGAGCTGGTCGACCTCGGGCAGCAGCCGCTCGAGCACGGCCCGGGCCTCGGCCTGGTCGAGCAGCTCGAGCTCGTGGCAGATCACCTTGGCCTTGGGCAGGTCGATGCGCCCCGCGGCCAGTGCGGCGTGAACGGCGGGTAGCCGCCTCAGGCAGCCATCGGCCAGGTCGACCAGGCTCGCCGCGGCCCGGTCGGTCCAGGTCAGGGCGTAGGCGAGCTCCACCTCGGCGTACTCCTCGGGCAGCTCGAGCCGGTCGGTGGAGTCCGGGCCGACCGCGGGGGTGAGCGAGAGCTCGTGCACGTCGGCCAGCAACTGCGCCTGCTCCCACGAGACCTGACGGTTGCGGACCTTGACCAGGTCCATCAACGCCGACCCGCCCAACCGGCCCCGGTCCACGGTGGCCAACACCGCCGCGAGCTGCGGACCCGGCGGCAGCTCCACCAACCCCTCCGGCAGACAGCCCACCCCAGCCGATCGTTCGATCATACGTACGACACTAGTCGGCCCCACCGACAAGACCGCGCCGCCACGCCCGTCGTTAGACGAAATCGCCACTGACCGGCGGTTGCCCACTATGGACAGAGATCCCCTCCTAGGATCGCCACCCCGCACCAGGCGCGCCCACGGCCAGCACCCGACCGGTACGCTCGCCGCCAGCCATGCCGTCCGGCCCCGACCATTTGTTGGCGACCATGAACAGGGTGCGCCCATCAGGACCGCCGAGCGCACACGCGAAGCAGCCCCGGTCAAGCTTCACGGTCTGCAGCACCTCGCCGCCTTCGCGGACGCGGACACAGCGTCGGTTGGGGACATCGCCATACCAGACGGCGCCCTCCACGTCGAGGCAGATGCCGTCGGGCGCCGAACCGGGGATCTCGGCCCAGATCCGGCGGTTGGACAGGGAGCCATCGGGGCTGAGGTCGAACGCGGTGAGCCGGCCCGCGTACGACTCGGCCACGATGAGCGTCGAGTCGTCGGGCGTCACCACCATGCCGTTGGGGAACGCGACTCCGTCCGCGACCGGCCGGGCGGAGCCGTCGGACGCCACCACCGCGATGATGCCGGGCGCGAACGGTCCAGCCGGGAACTCGAAGCCGATGTTGTTGACGTACGCGAGACCGCGCCCGTCGACCACGATCTCGTTCCACGGGTGCCGCCCCTCGACGCTCGTCAGGTCGGCGCGAGGTGTCAGCGAGCCGTCCGCCTCGTGGCGCAGCAGCCGACCGTCCCCGGTGATGATGAGCAGCCGACCGTCGGCGTCCCAGTCGATGCAGAACGGGAAGGCCTGCACCCGCGTGACGATCTCACTGGTGCCGTCGAGGGCTACGGCGAGCACCTCCCCGGCGCCCCAGTCACAGACCCAGAGTCGGCCCTCGTGCCAGCGGGGTGACTCGCCCATCGCGAGTCCGGTCAGGAGGATCCGCGGCTCATCCATACCGCCCATTGTCGTGCCGATGTCCGACACTCGGCGGCGCATCGGGGCCGACCACGCCGACCTGCGTCCCATTAGAGTGGTGCAGGTGACGGGGCTGCCGGGCCCCAGCTCTGCCACCATCGACCTGGGCGAGATCTCCGCGACGAACCTTCCCGAGGACCTCGGGCGCCGGGCGGGGGGCGTCGCGCAGCCGGCGCGGAGCGGGGGAGCGAGGATCAGACGCCGCCAGGGGCCGCTGGCGGCGCTGTTGGTGCCGCTGTGTCTGCTGACGTTGGTCGGCGCCTCGATCGCCGACCGGCAGCTCGGCGCTCCTTTGTGGACCACTCAGGTGAGTCTGGCGGGTT
>JBLNGJ010000584.1:0-4774 GCA_050264675.1 Micromonosporaceae bacterium | reverse complement strand
GGCGCCGCCGCGCCCGCCGCGGTCGTAACCGGCCGCGAACTGGGCCGCCTCGGCCGCGAACCGGCTCTTGCCGAGGCCGGCGTCGGCGGTGAAGACGAGCACCCGCGGTTCGTTCCGGTCGACCACCTCGGCCAGGCGGCCGGCGAGCACGCCCAGCTCGGTCTCGCGCCCCACGTAGGGTGCCTCGTCGCCCAGGCCCGACCGGGTGCCCGGGGCATCGAGCAGGCCGAGCAGCTCGTAGGTCTCCACCGGGTGCCGCTTGCCCTTGAGCCGCAACGGCAGCAGCCGCCGCCACGACGCCAGGTGGCGGGTCGCGGTGTTGGTGGCCGTGCCGGCGTAGACCGCGCCGACCGGAGCGGCGTCGGCGAGCCGGGCCGCCGTGTTGACCGTGTCGCCGACGACCGTGTACTCCAACCCGGCCTGCACGCCGGCCACGACCACGCCGGTGTTGACGCCGATGCGCAGGCCGGCCGGCGCCCCGCCGCCGCGCTCGTCGTCGAGCACCCGCCGCACCGCGCGCTGCATCGACAACGCAGCCCGCACGGCCCGTTCCGGGTCGTCCTCGTGCGCGACGGGTGCGCCGAAGACGGCCATGATGCCGTCGCCGGTCAGCTTGTCCACGTGACCGCCGAACGTCTTGACCGCACCGGCCAACGCCGCCAGCACCCGGTCGGTGACCGCGCCGACCCGTTCCGGATCGACCCCTTCCGACCAGGCGGTGAACTCGGAGAGGTCACCGAAGAGCACGGTCACGGTGCGCCGCTCGGCCGCCGGCACGGCCGCGGCGGCCGGTAGCGCGGCACCGCAGTTGTGGCAGAACCGGGCGCCGGGCAGAACGACCGTGCCGCACACCGGACAGGTCACGGCCGGTCCAACTCCGTGGCCGGTGGTGGCGATTCCCGGTCCAGGTAGGCCAGCTGCGCCCGCACCGACCACTCGGCGGCCGGCCACAACACCCGGTCGACGTCGGCGTAGACGCGGGCGACCACTTCAGCCGCGGTGCGCGCGCCGGCCGCGCGCGCCGCGCGTACCTGTGCCAGCCGGGCGATGCGGTGCTCGAGGTAGAACCGGGCCGCGGCGCCGCAGTCGGCCAGCGCCGGGCCGTGGCCGGGCAGCACGGGCACCCCGTCGAGCCCGGCGAGCAGGCGCAGGCTGTCCAGGTAGTCGCCGAGGTCGCCGTCGGGGTGGGCCACCACGGTGGTGCCCCGGCCGAGGATCGTGTCGCCGCTGAACAGCGCGCAGTCACTGCCCCAGCTGACCTGGAAGCACACCGAGTCGGCGGTATGGCCGGGCGTGGCCAGCGCTCGCACCCACAGGCCGGCCAGCTCAGTTTCGAGCTCGACGGTGACCAGGGCCGCGCCGGTGCGTTCGGCCAGGGCCGGCAGGCCGTCGACGTGGTCGGGGTGGGCGTGGGTGAGCAGGATGGCTGCGACCGGCCCGCGCTCGGCCACGGCGGCCAGGTGGGTCTCGTCGTACGGACCGGGGTCGATCACCACGCACCGCGGCTCGCCCGGGGCCCGCAGCACCCAGGTGTTGGTGCCCTCGAGCGTCATCGGACCCGGGTTGGGTGCCCGGACCAGGCTGGCCCAGCCGGGCAGCTCGGCCAGCAGCGCCGCGGCCGGTGCCGTCACATGCCCGACCATGCCGCGATGGTACGGCGACCGGGTGACGAAACCCGACCTAAGGCGTGTTGACCTCGACAATCATCTCGACCTCGACCGGTGCGTCCAGCGGCAGCTCGGCCACCCCGACGGCGCTACGAGCGTGCCGCCCAGCCTCGCCGAAGACGGCGCCGAGAAGCTCACTGGCACCGTTGATCACACCGGGTTGTCCGGTGAACCCGGGCGCCGAGGCGACGAAGCCGACCACCTTCACCACCCGCACTACGTGCTGGAGGCCGACCAACGCGTCGACCGCGGCCAGCCCGTTCAGCGCGCACCGCTGGGCCAGTTCCTTGCCCTGCTCGGCGGAGACCTCCCCGCCCACCTTGCCGGTGGCGAGCAGCTTGCCCTCGGCCATCGGCACCTGCCCGGAGACGTAGACGACGTTGCCCGACCGGACCGCCGGCACGTAGGCGGCCAACGGCGGCGTGACCTTGGGCAACTCGAGGCCCAGCTCGGCGAGCTTGTCGTGCGGCGTGCTCATGCTGCCTCCTCGGTCATGCTGCCTCCTCCGCTGCGGAAAGCGCGTCGTCGGTCAGGCTGTGGCTTTCGGACGCTTGAGGTACGCGACCAGCTGATCCGGGTTGGGGCCGGGCACCACGGCCACCAGCTCCCACCCGTCCTCACCCCAGTTGTCGAGGATCTGCTTGGTCGCGTGGATGAGCAGCGGCACCGTGGCGTACTCCCAGCGCGTGTGGTTGGCCGGCATAGTGCGCACCCTAGCCGCCGGGTGTGCGTCGCGATCGTGCGGGTGCCGGGCCTCACCGCGGCGGGGTAGCGTTTGGGCGCCCGCGACGAACGCACGCATCGCGACGAACGCACGCATGAGGTGGCCATGACCGCGCCGCACCGACCCCGGGTCGGCCCGCTCGCCGGCCTGGTGCTCGGCCTGCTCGTGCTGCTCTGTCTGGCCGGTGGCACCGGTGCCTACCTGCTGGTGCAGCATGCGCAGCCGGTCGGCTCGGCCCAGCCACAGGGCGCCGTCAACGGGTTCCTCGCCGCCGTTTTCACCGACCACGACGCGGACAAGGCCGGTGAGTTCGTCTGCTCCCGGGCCCGCGACCCCAGCCAGCTGCAACGCCTGGTCGACAAGGTCAATGAGGTCGAGGCGGGGTACCGCTCGCCCCACACCACGTGGCAGATCGGCCCGGTGCGCACCGGCGACCACGAGGCGACCGCCCCCGTCCGGCTCACGCTGACCTCCGTCGACGACCAGGTGGCCGAGCACGAGATCACCTTGCGTCTGGTCGACCAGCGCGGATGGTGGGTCTGCGACGTCGAGGCAGCCGGCTAGGTCATCACCGCCGGCCGGCTGGGTAATCTCGCTGATGTGGCGGCAACCGTGTTCGCGCGCTGGCCGGCCCGGTTGCACGTGGTGACCGGCAAGGGCGGCACGGGCAAGACCACGGTCGCGGCCGCCCTCGCCCTGGCCCTCGCGGCCAAGGGCCGCCGCACGCTCCTGGTCGAGGTCGAGGAGCGGCAGGGCATCGCGCAGGTCTTCGACATCGCGCCGCTGCCCTATCACGAGAAGCCGATCGCGACGGGTTATCCCGGCACGCGCTCCGGCGGCGGCGGTGAGGTCTACGCGCTCGCCGTCGACGCCGAGGAGGCGTTGCTGGAGTACCTCGACCTCTTCTACAAGCTCGGCCGCGCGGGCCGGGTGCTGAAGAAACTCGGTGCGATCGACTTCGCCACCACCATCGCACCGGGCATGCGGGACGTGCTGCTCACCGGCAAGGTCAAGGAGGCGGTGACCCGTACCGCCGACGGGCGGCGGGTCTACGACGCGGTGATCCTCGATGCCCCACCCACCGGCCGGATCGGCCGTTTCCTCAGCGTCACCGCGGAGACAGCCCGGTTGACCAAGGTCGGCCCGATCAAGACCCAGAGCGAGGGCGTGGCGGCCGTGCTGCGCTCGCCGGTCACCGCGGTGCACGTGGTGACCCTGCTCGAAGAGATGCCGGTGCAGGAGACCACCGACGCGGTGACCGAGCTGCGCCGGCTGGAGATCCCGGTCGGGATGGTGATCGTGAATGCCACCCAGCCGCCACTGCTGCCCGAGGGTCGCGCCGCCACGGCCGACGTGCGCAAAGGCCTGGCCGCCGCCGGTCTGAGCACCGAGCGCACGCTCGTGGCCGACCTGCTCGCCGAAGCCCGGGCCTATCAGGCTCGCTGCCGGGTGGAGGAGGCGCTGCGCAAGGAGCTGGCCGAGCTCGGCCGTCCGCTGGTGGAGCTGCCGGCGTTGCCCGGAGTCGACCCGGCCGGGCTGCAGCGGCTCGCCAGCGTCCTGCTCGGCGGCGCTGCCGGCCCCGCCGCCGCGACCTCACCCTCACCCTCAACCTCACGCGATCTTGGATGAAACAGGGGCCTCCAGGCCCGCAAATCATCCAAGATCTCAGAAAAAGTTAGGCTCGATGCGTGCCATCGCCCACGTTGGACCTACCGCCGAGCCGGCGGTTGGACCTGGACGGGCTGCTCCGCGACCGGGCCATCCGGATCGTGGTGTGCTGCGGTTCCGGCGGTGTCGGCAAGACCACCACGGCCGCCGCACTGGCACTGCGGGCGGCCGAGGAGCACGGCCGCCGCACCGTCGTGCTCACCATCGATCCGGCTCGACGGTTGGCCCAGTCGCTCGGCCTGACCGAGCTGGACAACAAGCCCCGTCGGGTGGCTGGCATCAACGGCCGCGCCGGCGGTGAGCTCAGCGCGATGATGCTGGACATGAAGCGGACCTTCGACGAGGTGGTCGCCGCTCACACTGACCCGAAACGTGCCGCCGAGATCTTCGCCAACCCGTTCTACCAGGCCATGAGCTCCACCTTCGCCGGCACACAGGAGTACATGGCGATGGAGAAGCTGAGCCAGCTGCGCGGGCGGCGCCAGCCATGGGACCTGATCGTGGTGGACACGCCGCCGTCCCGGTCGGCCCTGGACTTCCTCGACGCGCCGGCCCGCCTGTCGCGCTTCCTCGATGGACGCATGCTGCGCCTGCTGCTCGCCCCGGCCCGGGCCGGCGGTCGCAGCGTCTTCACCTTCGTGACCGCGTCGTTCGGCCTCTTCTCGAAGGCCGTCGAGAGGATCGTCGGTGGGCAGCTGCTCAGCGACGTCTCGGG
>JBLNGJ010000583.1:0-6162 GCA_050264675.1 Micromonosporaceae bacterium | reverse complement strand
TGATCACCGGCTCGGGGCTGCTCATCGTCGAGCTGGCCACCGGGCACCTGCGTCCGCTCGTCGCGGCCACGACCGGGTTGGCCGCGACCCGGACCCTGATCTGGCGCACATCGCACAGCGTGCTCGTGCCCGGTGGCAGCGGCGCTCAGGTCATCGACGTCGACACCGGGCAGGCCACCAACCTCACCGGGCTCTCCGGCGTCAACGTGCTGACCATGCAGGGCCCGGATGTGCCGACCACGCCGGTGGAGTTGGTGCCGTCGAGCCAGGGCAGCGGCCAACCGGCCCGGATCCGGGTCTGGCGCCAGGAACCCTCCAGCACGCCCGGTGGCCTCGCCACCCCCGGGTCCTCGCCCAGCCCCAGCCCGCCGGCGGCCTCCGCCTCGCCGTCCACCCCGGCCGATTCGGCGGTCGAGGACCGGCCGATCTTCGCGCCCACCTGGGTGGGCCGGTGGGGTGGCTCCGGCTGGGGAAACAGCGGCCTGCTGGCCCGGCCGTGCGACCCGGGCACGTTGTTGCTGCCGCGCAACGTCGGGATCGCCCACGACGCCATCGCCGCCGTCGACGTGCACGGGCTCTACGTGCGCACCCTGGCGGCGGTGGAAGAAGGGTCCACAATGGATCCGCTGGGCTTCGTCGACACCCAGACGGTGCTCATCCGTGTCTCCAAGTCCAGCCGCAGCTGGGTGCTCGCCTGGGACGTGCCCAACGGCGCCCTGGAGAAGGTCACCTCGGTCAACGCCGTCGCCCAGATCTCGCTGCCCGACCTGCTCAGGTCGTGACCGGATCGGCCGGGTAGCTCACGCCGATCTGCGCCCGGGCCGCGTCGAGCACGCGCATCACGGCGAGCGTGGCCGCATGCGGGATGAGCGGGCTCTCCACCAAGCCGGCCCGCAGGCACCGCATGACCTCCTCGGCCTGGTAGCCGAGGCCGTTACCGCGCAGCGGCAGGGTGAACTCCTCGACCTGCTCGCCATGCACCAGCGTGAACCCGTCGGGCCGGTAGAAGTGGCGCGGCACCTCGATCCGGCCGGCCGTACCGGTCAGCACCGCCCGATGGCCCGTCTCGCCGACGAAGCCGCACTGCAGGCTGGCCAGCGCGCCGGAGTCGTAGCCGAGGATCAGCGCGGTGTTCTGGTCGGTGCCCTCGGGGGTGAGCGTGGCCACCGCGCTCACCGTGCGCGGCTCGCCCAGGAACAGGTGGGCGAAGGTCACCAGATAGACGCCGAGATCGAGCAGGGCGCCGCCACCGAGCTCGGGCGCGCGCAGGCGGTGGCCGGGCGCCACCGGACCGGCGATGCCGAAGTCGGCGCTCAGCCCGGTCACCTCCCCGATCGCACCACCGCCGACGAGGCCGACGAGCCGCCGCACGACCGGGTTGGCCCGCGTCCACATCGCCTCCATGAGGAACACCCCGTGCGCGCGGGCGGTCGCGATGAGGTCCTGCGCCCGGGCGGCATCCAGGGTCAGCGGCTTCTCGCAGAGCACGGCCTTGCCGGCCTGCAGGCACATGCTGGCGGCGAGGTGGTGCGCCGAGTGCGGCGTGGCGACATAGACCACATCGACGTCCGGGTCCTCGGCGAGCTCACGCCAGGAACCGTGCGCCCGGGCGATCCCGTGCCGGCCGGCGAAGGCCCGGGCCGCGTCGAGGCTCCGCGAGCCGACGGCGACCACGACCGCGTCCGCGAGGAGCGCGAGGTCTTCGGTGAAGGCGTTCGCGATCGCGCCGGTGGCGAGGATGCCCCAGCGGATCGGGGTGGTCTCGGTCATGGCCCACCTCCTCGCCGGCGACGCCGTGCCCTGCGCGATGACCGTACTGGTTAGGGTCAACGCGTGGACGCCTACCTCATCGACGCGGTCCGGACGCCGTTCGGACGCCACCGCGGTGGCCTGGCCGGCATCCGGACCGACGACCTCGCCGCGTTGCCGATCGCCGAGCTGATCCGGCGCCGGCCGGGACTGGACCCGGCACGGGTCGACGACGTCATCCTTGGCGACACCAACGGCGCCGGTGAGGACAACCGCAACGTGGCCCGGATGGCCGCGCTCCTGGCCGGCCTGCCGTCGACCGTGCCGGGCGTGACCGTGAACCGCCTGTGCGCCTCCGGCGGTGAGGCCATCACGATCGGGGGCCGGGCGATCCGGGCCGGCGACGCCGACGTCGTCATCGCGGGCGGGGTGGAGAGCATGACCCGCGCACCGTTCGTGCTCGCCAAGCCCGATGTGCCGTTCCCGGCCGAGGCCCGGCTCTGGCCCACCCACGTCGGTTGGCGGATGGTCAACCCGAAGTTCCCGGCCGGGTGGACGGCGAGCCTGGGCGCCTGCGCCGAGCAGGTCGCCCGCGAGCTGGGCGTGAGCCGGCTCGAGCAGGACGAGTGGGCGCTGCGGTCGCACCAGCGGGCCGCCGCGGCGTGGCCGGCCGGCCGGCACAGCGACTACGTCCTGGCGGTAGCCGGGTCGTCGGGACCGGTCCACCAGGACGAGTCGATCCGGGCCGACACGAGTGCGGCGAAGCTGGCCGCGCTCAAGCCGGCCTTCACCGCCGACGGTACGGTCACCGCTGGCAACGCCTCACCGATCAACGACGGCGCGGTCGCGGTGCTGATGGGTTCGTCGAGCGTGGTGGCCGAGCTCGAAGCCGTGCCGTTGGGTCGCGTGGTCGCCAGTGTCACCGTGGCCGTCGAGCCGCACCGCTTCTCGGTGGCCCCGGTGCCGGCGATCCGCAAGCTGCTGGACCGGACCGGACTCTCCATATCGGACATCGCGGTGTGGGAGATCAACGAAGCGTTCGCGGCCATGGTGCTCTCATGCCTCCGCGAGCTGCCCGAGATCAAGCCCGAGCTGGTCAACCCGCACGGCGGCGCGATCGCCATCGGACACCCCCTCGGGGCCTCGGTGCCGCGCATCATCGTGGACGCCTGCCGGGAGCTGCGGCGCCGGGGCGGCGGATACGCGGTGGCGGCCGCGTGCGTGGGCGTCGGCCAGGGCACCGCCATGCTGCTGAGCCTTGACTGAGCCAGCGGTGGGCCATGACTGAGACGGTGGTGAACCCTTGACCGAGCCCGTCATCCGGCCCGGGCCGATCGACGCCGGCGGCGAGGGTCCATCGTGGCCGGCGCCGGCGTGGCTGGTCGAGGACGCGCGTCGCTTCGCCGCATCTGGCCAGCCGCCGGCCCCACCCCGCCGGGCGGCCACGGTGGTGCTGCTGCGACCATGCGTGCCGCCTCCGCGGCGGGGAGTGCGCCGGCGGTCGGCGGTCGACGGCTTCGAGGTGTACGCGCAGCGCCGCGCCACGACCATGGCGTTCGCGCCGAACCTATACGCGTTCCCTGGTGGCACGGTCGATCCGCGTGACGCCTCGGCCGACGTGGCCTGGTGCGGACCCGACCTGACCGACTGGTCCGCGCGGCTGGGCCTGCCGCCGGACGAGGCCCGGGCGGTCATCTGCGCGGCGGTACGCGAGGTCTTCGAGGAGTGCGGCGTGCTGCTGGCCGGACCGGACGAGACCACGGTGCTCGGCAACGTCGAGGGCGCGGAGTGGGAGCAGATCCGGTTGGCGTTGCTGGCCCGGGACGTCAGCCTGGCCGGGATGCTCGCCGCCCGCGGCCTGGCGGTGCGGGCCGACCTGCTCACCGCCTGGGCCCGGTGGCTCACCCCGGAGTTCGAGCCGCGTCGCTACGACACTTTTTTCTTCCTCGCCCGCCTGCCCGGCGAGCAGCGCACCCGCGATGTCGGCGGAGAGGCCATCGACACGGTCTGGCTGCGCCCGAGCGAGGCCGGACGGCTGCCGATGCTGCCACCGACGGCGTACACGTTGCATCAGCTCTGCGCGTACCCGTCGATCGAGCAGGCCCTGGCCGCGGGCCCGACCCACGACCTGACCACACCGACCATGCCGTACATCCACATAGATCCCGACGACGGCGCCCGGCTGGCGCTACCCGCATAGCCCCGAACCGGTCCGGGTCACGGTGGCGGCACATCAGAAGAACGGCTGGGTGAGGAAGAACGCGACGATGGCGATGAAGGCCGCGCCGGGGAAGGTGAGGATCCACGCGGTGACGATGTTGCCGGCGACGCCCCAGCGCACCGCGGAGAGGCGCTTGGTGGCACCGACACCCATGATGGCCGAGGTGATCGTGTGGGTGGTGGAGATCGGCGCACCCAGCACCTGGGAGTTGAACCAGAGCACCGAGCTGGCCACGGTCTCGGCGGCGAAGCCTTCGGCCGGTCCAAGGTGGATGACCCGACGGCCGAGCGTACGGATGATGCGCCAGCCGCCGGAGTAGGTGCCCAGCGCGAGCACCGTGGCCGAGGCGAAGTAGACCCAGAGCGGGATGTGCGTCCGGCTGGCCTGAAACCCTCCGATGTAGAGGGCGAGCACGACGATGCCCATGGTCTTCGCCGCATCCTGCATGCCGTGGCCCACGGCCATAGCGGTGGCGGAGACGGTCTGCGCCCGGCGGAAACCACGGTTGAGCCGGGCCGGATTACCGCGCCGGAACAGCCAGAGAATGGCGAGCATGAACAGGTAACCCAGGATGAGCCCGACCACCGGCGAGAGCACCATCGGGATCACCACGAGCTTGCCGATCGTGTCCCAGTGCACCTGGCCGCCGGTTGCGAACAGGGTCGCCCCAACCAGCCCGCCGAAGAGCGCGTGCGACGACGAGGAGGGCAGCCCGAAATACCACGTGAGTAGGTTCCAGCCGATCGCCCCGAGCACGGCGGCGAAGAGCACGCCGAGGCTGCTTACGCCGGGGGGCAGGGTGACCAGCCCGGAACCGACGGTCTTGGCTACCTTGCCGCCGAGAAACGAGCCGACGAGGTTGCCCAGCGCGGCGATGAGCAGCGCCACGCGCGGGGTCAGGGCCCGGGTGGAGACCGACGTGGCGATGGCGTTGGCGGCGTCGTGGAAGCCGTTGGTGTAGTCGAAGCACAGCGACACCACGATGACCGCCACCACCGCGATCTGTTCGGCGCTCACGAAGCTCAGGACTCCTTGACCGCGATGGTCTCGACCGTGTGTGCCACGTGCTCGAACGCGTCGCACGCCGCCTCGAGCTGGTCGGCGACCTCCTTCATCTTCAGCACGGCGAGCGCGTCGTACTCGCCGGAGAAGAGCCGCACCAGCAGCATCCGGTAGGCCCGGTCACCCTCATTCTCCAGGCGGTTGCACTCCACCCAGTAGTCCTTGAGGTCCTTCATGGCCTTCAGGCGCGGCATGGTGTCGGCGGTGAGCTTCGCCTGCTGGTCGAGCACGTTCACCAGCTCGTGCATCTCCCGCGGCAACGCCGGCAGCCGGGTCAGGCCGTAGAGGTAGACCAGGTTGCCGGCCGCCTCGATGTGGTCCATCACATCGTCGAGAGTGGACGCGAGACGGTAGATGTCCTCCCGGTCGAACGGCGTGACGAAGGTCGAGTTGATCCGGTTGAACACCTCATGGGTGATCTTGTCACTATCGTGCTCGACCTCGCCCAGCCCTTCCGAGATGGCCTGCACGTCAACCCCGGGCACGGCCAGCTGAGAGAGCAGCTCGGTGCCGCGCACCAGGTTGGTGGCGGCGCGGGTGAAGAACTCGTAGAAGGTGTCGTCACTGGGACGGAACTTGATTCGCACGGCGATGACCTCTTCGTTGAGTGAGCGATGCACGCGCTCTCCTACCCAGCCGGGGGCGATGGTAGGCGCCCGTGACCCGTGTACACGCAACGGGTGCCGCGGTATGGGTGGTCGTTCATGGTTTGTTCATGCGCCGTTCACCTTGGGCGACGCTGCGTCAACCCTCGTTCCGCAACCGGTCGCGCTGCTGGGCCACGTCGAAGGCGGCCGGCGGGTACTCCAGCCGCATCCGCGCCAGCGTCGCCAGCAGCACATTCAGCACCGCCCAGTCCCGGTACCACTTGCGGTCGGCCGGCACGACATACCACGGTGCGACGTCGCGGTCACAGCGCTGCAGAACGTCGGTGTACGCACGTCCGAATCCGTTCCACAGCGCACGGTCATCGAGGTCACCCGGGTTGAACTTCCACCGCTTGGTCGGGTCGTCCAACCGGGCGAGCAGCCGCTGCCGCTGCTCTTCGGCCGATATGTGCAACATGATCTTGACGATCGTCACCCCGTTGGCCGCGATCTCCTGCTCAAACTGGTTGATTTCGTCAAAAC
>JBLNGJ010000582.1:0-9809 GCA_050264675.1 Micromonosporaceae bacterium | reverse complement strand
CTCCTGGGCTTCCCGTTCAAGGAAAACTGAGGCTAGGTATGGCGAAGAAGGCGCTGATTCTCAAAGCGGCCGAGAAGCCGAAGTTCGCTGTGCGCGCGTACACGCGGTGCAAGCGTTGCGGTCGACCCAAGTCGGTTTACCGCAAGTTCGGCCTGTGCCGGATCTGCATCCGGGAGATGGCCCACCGCGGCGAGCTTCCCGGCGTCTCCAAGGCCTCTTGGTAACCACACACTCACGTGCAAGCTTCGAGAAACATGCTTCGCCGTAGGCCCAACGCGGGAACCCCGGCGAGAAAGGCTGACGCACCATGACAATGACCGACCCGATCGCCGACATGCTGACCCGTCTGCGCAACGCCAACCAGGCTTACCACGACCGCGTAGCCATGCCGTACTCGAAGATCAAGGCGAACATCGCCGAGGTACTCAAGGCCGAGGGCTACGTGGCGGCCTGGTCCGTTGAGGACCCTACGGTCGACGCCGTCGGCAAGACCCTCGTGGTCGAGCTGAAGTACGGCCCCAACCGCGAGCGCAGTCTCGCCGGCATCCGGCGGGTCTCCAAGCCCGGCCTGCGTGTCTACGCCAAGGCGCCGGAGCTGCCGCGCGTGCTCGGTGGCCTGGGCATCGCGATCATCTCGACGTCGCATGGGCTGCTTACCGACCGGCAGGCCCGCAAGCGCAAAGTGGGCGGGGAAGTCCTCGCCTGGGTCTGGTAAGGGGAGGTTCTCATGTCGCGCATCGGTCGCAAGCCGATCCCGGTGCCCACGGGGGTCGAAGTGACGATCAGTGGCCCGACCGTGAAGGTCAAGGGCCCCAAGGGCGAACTCCAGCACACGCTGGCCGAACCCATTACCGCCGAACGCGGTGACGACGGGATGATCTACGTCAACCGACCCAACGACGAGCGCCGGGCCAAGGAACTGCACGGCCTCAGCCGGACCCTGGTCTCCAACATGATCGTCGGGGTGACCGACGGCTACCGCAAGACCCTGGAGATCAGCGGAACCGGCTACCGGGTGCAGGCCAAGGGCTCGGACCTCGAGTTCGCCCTCGGCTTCTCCCACCCGGTGCTGGTGGCCGCCCCGACCGGGATCACGTTCACGGTCGAGCGCCCCACCGTGTTCCACATCGCCGGCATCGACAAGCAGCAGGTCGGTGAGGTCGCCGCGAACATCCGGAAGATCCGCCCGCCGGAGCCCTACAAAGGCAAGGGCGTGAAGTACCAGGGCGAGATCATCCGTCGCAAGGCTGGAAAGGCAGGAAAGAAGTGACGACGACGCGCCCTCCTCAGCGGAGGAGCAGCATGACCGACGACGCGCTCCTTTCAGCGGAGGAGGCAAAATGACCGCCACGCTGCTGCACCGCAAGCGTTCCGGCGGGCCGTCCGGACAGCGCCGCATCGGCCGCTCCCGCCGGCACTTCCGGGTGCGCAAGTACGTCGTCGGCACCGCCGACCGGCCCCGGCTGGTGGTCACCCGGTCGCTGCGGCACATCGTGGCCCAGCTGGTCGACGACTCGGCTGGGCACACGCTCGCCTCGGCGTCCTCAATGGACTCTTCGATGCGCGGCGCCGGGGGAAGCAAGCGTGAGGTGGCGGCGAAGGTCGGCGCCCTGGTGGCCGAGCGAGCCCGCCAGGCAGGCATCACCAAGGTGGTCTTCGACCGCGGTGGCAACCAGTACGCGGGGCGCATTGCCTCGCTGGCTGACGCCGCGCGTCAGGCCGGACTCGAGTTCTGACTAAAGGAGGGTGGACGGTTATGCCAGGTCCACAACGCCGGGGCTCCGGGTCCGGTAGCGGCGGCGGCCCCGAGGGCGGCGGCCGGGAAGGCCGTGGCGGCCGGGGCGGTCGCGACGGCGGCCGGGGCCCCCGGGAAGTCGCTGAGAAGACGCCGCACCTCGAGCGGGTGGTGACCATCAACCGCGTGGCCAAGGTGGTCAAGGGTGGCCGCCGGTTCAGCTTCACCGCGTTGGTCGTGGTGGGCGACGGCGACGGCATGGTCGGCATCGGCTACGGCAAGGCCAAGGAGGTGCCCGCGGCGATCGCCAAGGGCGTCGAGGAGGCGAAGAAGCACTTCTTCAAGGTGCCGCGGATCGGCCACTCGATCCCGCACCCGGTGCAGGGTGAGGACGCGGCGGGCGTGGTGCTGCTCAAGCCGGCCAGTGCTGGAACCGGCGTCATCGCCGGCGGGCCGGTGCGGGCGGTGCTGGAGTGCGCCGGCATCCACGACGTGCTCTCCAAGAGCCTCGGCTCGTCCAACCCGATCAACATCGTGCACGCGACCGTGGCCGCCCTCAAGGCGCTCGAGTCGCCCGAGGCGGTGGCGGCCCGGCGCGGGCTACCGGTCGAGGACGTGGCGCCGGCGGCGATGCTCGCCGCTCGGGCCGGGGTCGGGGGGTGACGGCGGTGGCTCATCTGCGGGTCACCCAGGTCCGCTCCGGCATCGGGTCGAAGCAGAACCAGCGCGAGACGCTGCGCACGCTCGGCCTCAAGCGGATCAATGACGTGGTGGTCAAGGAGGACCGCCCCGAGATCCGGGGCATGATCGCGACCGTGATCCACCTCGTCACCTTCGAGGAGGTCGACTAATGACTATCAAGGTCCACCACCTGCGCCCGGCGCCGGGTGCCCGCACCGATCGGACCCGGATCGGCCGCGGTGAGGGCTCCAAGGGCAAGAGCGCGGGGCGCGGCACCAAGGGGTCGAAGGCCCGCAAGAACATGTCGGCCGCGTTCGAGGGCGGGCAGATGCCCATCCACATGCGCCTGCCCAAGCTCAAGGGCTTCAAGAACAAGTTCAAGGTGGTTTTCCAGGTGGTCAACCTGGACCGGCTCGCCGAGCTCTTCCCGGCCGGTGGCACGGTCGGGCCCGACGAGCTGGTCGACGCTGGCGCGGTCCGTGGCGGCCAGCCGGTGAAGGTGCTCGGCTCAGGTGACCTGGGCGGGGTCAAGCTGCAGGTCTCCGCGCATGCGTTCAGCGAGGCGGCCCGGGAGAAGATCACCGCGGCCGGCGGGGCGGCCATCCAGATCTGACGATGGGCCCGGCGCCCATCGGAGAACGACCACGGTCCGCCGTACGATGGTGCAGTCTGACTGCGCCCTCGCTACGGCGGACCGCGATCGTTGGATGGCGGCCGCCACCAGCCAGCCTGACCGCAGACTCGGCGGACTGTTAGAGTCTGCGATCGCACACTGTGTGTGTCCGACGTCGCGAGCGCCGGCACCCCGGCTCACCCGCACCACTCGTCCGCCGAGCCGATCGGCGGCCCATGCGCAGGAGGAAGAAGTTGCTCGCCGCCTTTATCAGTGCGTTTCGTACGCCTGACCTGCGCCGGAAGCTGCTGTTCACGCTCGCGATCATCGCCATCTACCGACTCGGCGCGACGCTGCCGAGCCCAGGTGTCTCTTACACCAACGTGCAGCAGTGCATCAAGACCATCAGCGGTTCGAGCGACCAGAACGGCGTCTTCACGCTGCTCAACCTGTTCTCCGGCGGTGCACTGCTACAGCTGTCGGTCTTCGCGCTCGGCATCATGCCCTACATCACCGCGAGCATCATCCTGCAGCTGCTCACGGTGGTCATCCCCCGGCTTGAGCAGCTGAAGAAGGAGGGTCAGGCCGGCACGGCGAAGATCACCCAGTACACGCGTTATCTGACCCTGGGTCTGGCTGTCCTGCAGTCGGCCGCGTTCGTCGCCCTGGCCCGCTCCGGCCAGCTCTTCAACAACCAGTGCGATGAGTTCCCGGTGGTGCCCACGACCAAGCTGGGACTCCCGCTCACGTTGGTCACGCTCGTGATCACGATGACCGCCGGCACCGGCGTGATCATGTGGCTGGGTGAGCTGATCACTGACCGGGGCGTCGGCAACGGCATGTCGGTGCTGATCTTCACGTCGATCACCGCCCGGCTGCCCAGCGAAGGCTGGCAGATCAAGGAGAGCGGCGGCTGGGACAACTTCCTCGTCGTGCTCGCCATCGGCGTGGTTGTGATCACCGCGGTGGTCTGGATCGAGCAGGCGCAGCGGCGCATCCCGGTCCAGTACGCCAAGCGGATGATCGGTCGCCGGATGTACGGCGGCACATCCACCTACATTCCGCTCAAGGTCAACCAGGCCGGCGTCATTCCGGTGATCTTCGCGTCCTCGTTGCTCTACCTACCCCAGCTGGCCATGGGCTTCATGGACCGCACCCACCCGAACGCGGTCTACACGTTCCTGGCCAACTACCTGACCAAGCCGACCAGCTGGGTCAACATCAGCGTCTACTTCCTTCTGATCATCTTCTTCACCTACTTCTACGTCGGCATCACGTTCAACCCGACCGAGGTCGCCGACAACATGAAGAAGTACGGCGGGTTCGTGCCCGGCATCCGTCCGGGCAAGCCGACGGCCGAGTACCTGGACTTCATCCTCAGCCGGATCACCCTGCCCGGCGCTCTCTACCTCGGCATCATCTCGGTGCTGCCGAACCTGTTCATCGGCCTGGCCGGCGGGTCCAAGCAGAACTTCCCGTTCGGCGGCACGGCGGTGCTCATCATCGTCGGCGTGGGGCTGGAGACGGTGAAGCAGATCGAAAGCCAGCTCATGCAACGCAACTACGAAGGATTCCTGCGCTAGTGGCGGCGCGAGGAGCGACCTGGTGAGGCTGGTGCTTGTGGGCCCACCAGGCGCGGGCAAGGGCACCCAGGCGGAGTTTGTCGCCGCCCACCTCGCGGTGCCCAAGATCTCAACGGGGGATATTTTCCGCGCCAATGTCGCCGCCGGCACCACGTTGGGCGTCGAGGCCCGGCGTTACATGGACGGGGGGCAGCTCGTGCCGGATGACGTCACCATCAACATGGTGCGCGATCGGCTGGCCGAGACCGACGCCGGCGACGGCTTCCTGCTCGATGGCTTTCCGCGTACGCTGCCGCAGGCGGCCGCGCTGGACAAGCTCCTCGCCGACCTGGGTGTCGGTCTCGACCTGGTGCTCGAGCTCGTGGTCGACGACGACGAGGTGATCCGCCGCCTCTCCGGCCGGCGTAACTGCCGCGGCTGCGGCAAGATCTGGCACGTCGACTTCGACCCACCGCTGCGCGAGGGCATCTGCGACCGCTGCGGCTCCCAGCTCTACCAGCGCGACGACGACAAGGCCGAGACGGTGGCCGAGCGGTTGCGCGTCTACGCCCGGGACACCGCGCCGCTGGTGGACTTCTACGCGGCCCAGAGCAAGCTGGTCGGCATCGATGCGACCGGGCCGGTTGAGGACGTGACCGTGCGGGCCATCGACGCCCTGCGCTCCTACGGCGGCTAGGCGCGAGATGTTCCGTCGCCCACTCTCCATTGAGTACAAGACTCCTGAGCAGATCGACCGCATGCGCGCCGCCGGCCTGGTCGTCGCCGCGGCGCTGGCGGCGACCCGGGAGGCGGTCGCGCCGGGTGTCTCCACCGCGGCCCTCGACGCGGTCGCCGAGCAGGTCATCCGCAACAACGGCGCGACGCCGTCGTTCGTCGGCTACCACGGCTACCCAGCCACGATCTGCGCCTCGGTGAACAGTCAGGTCGTGCACGCCATCCCCAGCCGGGCGCAGGTGCTGCACGAGGGCGACCTGATCTCGATCGACTGTGGGGCCGTGCTCGACGGCTGGCACGGCGACGCGGCGATCACGGTCGGGGTCGGGCACATCGACCCGGCGCTGCGCCGGCTCGCCGCCGCCGCCGAGGACGCCCTCTGGGCCGGCATCACCGCGGTCGCGCAGGGCGCCCGGAGCGGGCAGGGCCGTCTCACCGATATCTCCCATGCGGTGCAGAGCTCGGTGCAGCGCTCCGGCCACTACGGCATCGTGGACGGCTACGGCGGGCACGGCATCGGCACCGAGATGCATCAGGACCCGCATGTGCTCAACCGCGGCCGGCCCGGCAAGGGCCCGCGCCTGGTGCCCGGCCTCGTGCTCGCCATCGAGCCGATGATCACCTTAGGCTCGCCCCGGACGGTCGAGCTCTCCGACGGTTGGACCGTGGTGACCCAGGACGGATCGGTCGCCGCCCACGTGGAGCACACCGTGGGGATCCTGGACGATGGCGTCTGGGTGCTCACCGCCCCCGACGGTGGCCGCAAGCGCCTCGGCGACCTGGTCAGCCCGCGGGCCGCCACCGCTGACCTCTGACCCATCCGGGCCGGGCGAGGCCCGGTTTGGCGTTGGCGCGGCTCAGTGCGTACACTGACTAATCGGCGCACAGCGTCCACTCCGGCGTGCCCGTCTGCGCTTCGCGGGAAGGCCGGAGCCGCGGCTGGCGCGGGGCTGCCCCACCGATCGGTGACCGGCAGGCCCGCGAATCGGGCGGTGTGCACCAGTCGATCGGATCTCAAGGGTAGATAGCGGAGGATATGCCGAAGAAAGACGGTGCCATCGAGATCGAGGGCCGGGTGGTCGAGCCACTCCCGAACGCGATGTTCCGGGTGGAGCTCGCCAACGGCCACAAGGTTTTGGCCCACATCAGCGGCAAGATGCGACAGCACTACATCCGCATCCTGCCCGAGGACCGGGTCGTCGTCGAACTCTCGCCGTACGACCTGACCCGCGGGCGGATCGTCTACCGCTACAAGTGATCTGACGAGTCCCACTACCAGTCCCATGACGCTCCGGCGTGCCGGCCGAGTCCGGCCTGTCTGGGCGGCGCGAGTCGACGATCGTGAAGGTTAAGCCGTGAAGGTCAAACCGAGCGTCAAGAAGATCTGCAACAAGTGCCGGGTCATCCGGCGGCACGGCCGAGTCATGATTATCTGCTCTGACCCGCGTCACAAGCAGCGTCAGGGCTGAGGTCAGGGCCCGACATCCGTAACTGTCCCTTGGTTTCTCTCGCAAGCTTCGAGAAACACCGCTCCAGCCGCGGATCGCGTCCACGACGCCCATCCGAGGCCGACCCCCGGTCGGAGGCCGGGGCCCCGCCGGGGCCGGCGGGGAGGATCGGTGCAGACCTCCGCGACACCTGAGGAGTACGCCCGCACATGGCCCGCATACTCGGCGTCGACCTCCCCCGCGAGAAGCGGATGGAGATCGCGCTCACCTACATCTTCGGCATCGGCCGCACCCGGGCCGCGGAGACCCTGACCGCCACCGGCATAGACCCGGGCAAGCGGGCCAAGGATCTCTCCGACGACGAGGTGGTCCAGCTACGTGACCACATCGAAGCCAACTACAAAGTCGAAGGTGACCTGCGCCGCGAGGTCGCCGCGGACATCCGGCGCAAGGTCGAGATCGGGTGCTACCAGGGCATCCGGCACCGTCGTGGCCTGCCCGTGCGCGGGCAGCACACCCGCACGAACGCGCGCACCCGCAAGGGTCCCAAGCGCACGGTCGCCGGCAAGAAGAAGCCCGGGAAGAAATAGTACAAACCGGAATTGTGGGCGTTCGCCGTCGTGGGCAAGCCACCTCCTTGTCGGACTCGGGTGCACGAACTCAACGACGTGGGATCCGTCCTCACTGAATTCGAAAGCTAGGAGCGCGTACAGATATGCCGCCTAAGGCACGCACCGGCGCCGCCGTCAAGAAGGTGCGGCGCAAGGAACGAAAGAACGTCGCCCACGGGCAGGCGCACATCAAGAGCACGTTCAACAACACCATCGTGTCCATTACGGACCCGACCGGTGCCGTGATCTCGTGGGCGTCCGCCGGCCAGGTGGGCTTTAAGGGCTCGCGCAAGTCGACTCCGTTCGCCGCGCAGCTGGCCGCCGAGGCGGCCGCCCGCCGGGCCATGGAGCACGGGATGCGCAAGGTCGACGTCTTCGTCAAGGGTCCGGGTTCGGGCCGGGAGACCGCGATCCGTTCGCTGACCGCCGCGGGCCTGGAGGTCGGCACGATCTCCGACGTGACGCCGCAGCCGCACAACGGGTGCCGTCCACCGAAGCGTCGACGGGTCTGAGGCGGGGAGGTAGGAGAGACATGGCTCGTTATACCGGTGCCGACTGCCGCCGCTGCCGTCGCGAGAAGATGAAGCTGTTCCTCAAGGGCTCCAAGTGCGACGGGCCTAAGTGCCCGTTCGAGTCCCGTCCGTTCCCACCCGGCCAGCACGGCCGCGGCCGGACGAAGGAGAGCGAGTACCTGCTGCAGCTGCGCGAGAAGCAGAAGGCCCGCCGTATCTACGGCGTGCTGGAGAGGCAGTTCCGCACGTACTACGAAGAGGCCAACCGCCGCTCCGGCAAGACCGGCGAAGAGCTGCTGAAGATCCTCGAGTCCCGACTGGACAATGTGGTCTACCGCGCCGGCTACGCCAAGTCTCGCGACATGGCGCGCCAGCTGGTCAAGCACGGCCACTTCGTGGTCAACGGACGCAAGGTCGACCTGCCGTCGTTCCGGGTCTCCGAGCACGACATCATCGAGGTCCGTGAACCGTCGGCCAACCTCACCCCGTTCCTGATCGCCCGGGCCGAGGCGGGCAGCCGCAGCGTACCGGCCTGGCTGGAAGCGATCCCCAGCCAGATGAAGATCTTGGTTCACTCACTCCCGGCCCGGCAGTCGATCGACACCCAGGTCCAGGAGCAGCTGATCGTCGAGCTCTACTCCAAGTAGGGCCGCGGTCAGGTTCATATCGGTGGACGTCATATGGCGGGCGTCCGTACCTATGGAGGCAACACGTGCTCATCTCGCAACGACCGGCCCTTACCGAGGAGTCGATCAGCGACACCCGATCGCGATTCACCATCGAGCCGCTCGAGCCCGGCTTCGGCTACACGCTGGGCAACTCGCTGCGGCGCACTCTGCTCAGCTCGATCCCGGGCGCGGCGGTGACCAGCATCAAGGTCGACGGCGTGCTGCACGAGTTCACCACGATCCCCGGCGTCAAAGAGGATGTGGTCGAGCTGGTCATGAACGTCAAGGACCTCTGCGTCAGCTCCGACCACGACGAGCCGGTCTCGATGTACCTGCGCAAGCAGGGCCCCGGCGATGTGACCGCGGGTGACATCCAGCCGCCGGCTGGGGTCAGCGTGCACAACCCTGACCTCAAGCTGGCCACGCTCAACGGCAAGGGCCGGCTGGACATGGAGCTCACCGTCGAGCGGGGCCGCGGCTACGTCAGCGCCGCGCAGAACAAGCAGACCGGGCAGGAGATCGGGCGCATCCCGGTGGACTCGATCTATTCGCCGGTGCTGAAGGTCACCTACCGGGTCGAGGCGACCCGGGTCGAGCAGCGCACCGACTTCGACCGGCTGATCATCGACGTGGAGACCAAGCCGTCGATCACGCCGCGCACCGCGCTGGCCTCGGCCGGCTCGACCCTGGTTGAGCTGTTCGGGCTAGCCCGCGAGCTGGATGAGTCGGCTGAGGGTATCGACATTGGACCGTCCCCACAGGACGCTCAGCTCGCCGCCGACCTGGCCCTGCCGATCGAGGAGCTGGACCTCACCGTACGCTCGTACAACTGCCTCAAGCGCGAGGGCATCAACTCGGTCGGTGAGCTGATTGCCCGCACCGAGGCCGACCTGCTCGACATCCGCAACTTCGGGCAGAAGTCGATCGACGAGGTGAAGATGAAGCTCGCCGGGATGGGTCTGGGCCTGAAGGACTCGGCTCCGGTCTTCGACCCGTCGCACGTCGTCGACACCTTCGCCGACGTCGACTACGACACCGACGACTACCGCGAGAACGAGCAGCTTTAGCGACGCGCGTTTTCTCGCCATAAACTCAAGTTAACGACTCCGAGGAGCACGAACGATGCCCACGCCCACCAAGGGCCCGCGCCTGGGCGGCAGCCCCGCGCACGAGCGGCTGATGCTGGCGAACCTCGCCACGTCGCTGTTCAAGCACGGCAAGATCACCACGACCGAGACGAAGGC
>JBLNGJ010000581.1:0-5851 GCA_050264675.1 Micromonosporaceae bacterium | reverse complement strand
CTGCGGCGAGATCCCGGCGCGCCACTACGCCCCGGTGCTCATGTTGGCCCCGTACGCGGTGTGGGTCGCGGTCAGCATCGATGCCGTCGTCGCCGTGCTCGGCGCGGCGACGGTCGCCATGGGGGTACGCGCCAGCGCGTCCGGCCGCACCGGGTGGCGAGCCGGCGGCTGGGCCCTCGCGGCCGGAACGACACTGGGCGTGGCGGCCCTGTTCTCCTACGCCGCACCGTGGCTGGGGCTCTCGCTCGTCTGCCTCTACTTCGCCCGGCGCCGCGCCTTCCTCAACGTGGCCACCGGCGTCGGGGCGTTGTTGCCCATCCTCGCGGCGCAGCTGGCTGGATTTGCCTGGATCGATGGCCTGCTGCTCGCCCGAGCCGACTACGCCACCCGGGTTGTGCCGTACCGATCGGCCTGGTGGTGGGGCGGCATCGGCCTGGTCGTGCTCCTGCTCGCCACCGGACCGCCGCTGGTGCGCAGCCTGCGCCGGCTGAAGAACACGCCCGGCTGGCCGTTCCTGGTCGGTGCCGGGGCCGCGGTCACCTTCTCCCTGCTGGCCGGGCTCGCCCGGGGCGGCGCCGAGGCGGCCTGGCTGCCGTTCTTTCCGTGGCTGACCGTGGCCGCCGTGGCACCGGTGCGCCAGGCCGGTCCGGCCGCACCGGCGCCGCTGCTGCTCGTCGCCGTGGGGGCGGTCACCGCCGTCGTGGTCGAGGCCGTCCTCGCCACCCCCTGGTGACCGTCAGGCGAGTTCCACGAGCTCGAGGAGGTCGTCGCTCCAGGCGTCCTCGACCCCGTCGGGCAGCAGGATCGCCCGGTCCGGCTTGAGCGCCTGCACCGCCCCCGGATCGTGGGTGACCAGCACGATCGCGCCCGGGTAGCGAGCGATCGCGTCGAGCACCTGCTCCCGGCTGGCCGGGTCGAGGTTGTTGGTGGGCTCATCGAGCAGCAGCACGTTCGCCCCGGAGCAGACCAGCGTGGCCAGCGCCAACCGGGTCTTCTCGCCGCCGGAGAGCACCGCGGCCGGCTTCTCCGAATCCTCGCCGGTGAACAGGAACGCGCCGAGAATGCGGCGCAGCTCGGTATCGGTCTGCTGGGGGGCGGCCGCGCGCATGTGTTCGAGCACGGTCCGCCGTACGTCCAGCGTCTCGTGCTCCTGCGCGTAGTAACCCAGCCGCAGCCCGTGCCCGGGCTCGACCGCGCCGGTGTCCGGCTCGAGCAGGCCGGCGAGCACCCGCAGCAGGGTGGTCTTGCCGGCGCCGTTGAGGCCGAGGATGGCCACCCGGGAGCCCCGGTCGACGGCGACGTCAACGTCGCAGAAGACCTCCAACGACCCGTACGACTTGGACAGCGCACTCGCGGTGAGCGGCGTCTTGCCGCACGGCGCCGGAGTCGGGAAACGCACCTTCGCCACCTTGTCGGTGACCCGCACCTCCTCCAGCCCGGCGAGCATGCGCTCGGCCCGGCGCACCATGTTCTGCGCCGCGACCGCCTTGGTGGCTTTGGCTCGCATCTTGTCGGCCTGGGCCATCAACGCGCCGGCCTTCTTCTCGGCGTTGGCCCGCTCCCGGCGGCGGCGGCGTTCGTCGGTCTCGCGCTGCTCCAGGTAGAGCTTCCAACCGACGTTGTATATATCCACTGTGGACCTGTTCGCGTCCAGGTACCAGACCTTGTTCACCGTGGCCTGGAGCAGCCCCACATCGTGGCTGATGACCACGAAGCCGCCCTTGTGCCCGGCGAGGAACGCGCGCAGCCACGCGATCGAGTCGGCGTCGAGGTGGTTGGTCGGCTCGTCGAGCAACAGGGTGCCGCCCCCGGTCTCGGCCGCGTCGCGGAAGAGGATGCGGGCCAACTCGATGCGGCGGCGCTGGCCACCGGAGAGGGTGCCCAGCGGCTGGGTGAGCACCCGGTCGGGCAGGCCGAGGTTGGCGCAGATCCGGGCCGCCTCGGCCTCGGCCGCATAGCCGCCCAGGCCGGCGAAGCGGTCCTCCAGGGCGCCGTAGCGGCGCACCGCCGACTCGTTGGCGTCGATCGCCAGGGCGGCCTCCACGGCGGCCATCTCGGCCACGATGCGGTCGAGCCCGCGGGCGGAGAGTACGCGGTCACGCGCGCTGATCTGCAGGTCGCCGGTACGGGGATCCTGCGGCAGGTAACCGACCGGGCCGCGCCGCTCGACCTGGCCGAGGTGCGGCAGGGCCTCGCCGGCGAGCACGCGCAGAGTGGTGGTCTTGCCGGCACCGTTGCGCCCGACCAGACCGATCCGGTCGCCGGGTTGCACGCGGAGGTTGGCCTCGGTGAGCAGGATCCGCGCGCCGGCACGCAGTTCCAGGCCAGTGGCACTGATCATGGAAGGGCTCGCTCTCAGCGGTCGAAGGCTTCAGTGGGCAGGCGTCTACCCCGGCCGCGTCGAATCTCAGCAGCGGTCGGGGCGGGGCCGGTTAGCCTTCGCAGCGCACCACGCTGCCATTGTAGCCGGCGGCCGGCGATTGACCGACGCCGAAGGCGGGTAGGTCGGACCTGTGACAGGGACGCGACCATGGAGCTGAACGAGAACGCTCAGATCGATACCGGGCAGGTGCGCGACACCCGAGGATCGGGTGGTGGGCTGGGCGGGCTCGGTGGCATCCCGATCCCGATGGGTGGCCGGGGCGGCATCGTCGGCCTGGTCGTGCTGGCGCTGATGGTGCTCGGCGGGTTCGTCGGCGGCAACGCGCTGCTCGGCGGCTCCGAGGCCGACAACGCCGAGCTCAACCAGGCCTGCTCGACCGCCAACCCGGACCGGCTCGAGCGGCTGGACTGCCGCAACGCCCTGTACGTGAACTCGATCCAGGCGTACTGGCGCGCGGCGCTGCCGGAGCGCATGAACACCCCCTACCAACCAGCCGACACCGTCTTCTTCTCCCAGGCGGTGCAGACCGGCTGCGGCAGCGCCAGCAGCGGCGCCGGTCCGTTCTACTGCCCCGTTGACGACCAGGTCTACATCGACCTCGCCTTCTACCAGGAGCTGTCCAGCCGCTTCGGCGCGAGCGGCGAGTTCGCCCAGCCCTACGTGCTCGCCCACGAGTACGGCCACCACGTGCAGGACCTGGTCGGCACCGAAGCGCTGGTGCGGCGCAAGATGGAACGTGATCCCGACCACGCCAACGCGTACTCGGTGATGCTCGAGCTGCAGGCCGACTGCTACGCCGGGGTGTGGACCAAGCACGCGACGCAGACCACCGACGCTGCTGGCGTGCCGATTTTCCAGCAGGTCACCCAGCAGGACATCAACCAGGCCCTCGAAGCGGCCGCGGCCGTCGGCGACGATGCGATCACCGGGTCGAGCGATGAGTCGAACTTCACCCACGGGTCGTCGGCGCAGCGCCAGCACTGGTTCGGTCAGGGTTACCAGAGTGGCGACCCGAACGCCTGCAACACCTTCGGCAGCGCCCTCAACGGCTAAGGTCCGGGCTCCTCGAGCCGGATCCGGACCGTCCGCGCGGCCGCGACGGCCTGCTCGAGCACGGCCCGGCGCGGTTCGCCGACGGTGAGAAAGCGCTCGGTACGCAGGCCGGCGAGCCCGGCCAGCCGCCGGTCGGCCAGCACCGCGGCGACCGCCCGCCGGTCGCCGCCGGTGACCAGGGCGGCCAGGTGTTCGGCCTGCGGCAGCAACAGCCGGGCCACCGCATCGGCGGCGCTGGTAGCCGCGGCCCGGCCCTGGTTGACCCGGCGGCGGGCGAAGCGCTGCTGCGACCATCCGCCGGCGGCGGTGCGTCCCTGCACATAGGACGTCTCCACCTTGGACTCAGTCAACCGGGCGCCTTCGGCGATGCCGACCGCGACCGCCCCCTGGCGGGCCAGCAGCAGCCCGAGCCGGCGCGGTCGCTGAGCCTGGACGACGAGGTCGGCCGGGGACGCGGGCGCCGGCGCCCCCGGTGGCGGGAACAGTTCGGCGACGGTGCCGTCGGGCGCCGACAGGCACACCGCTTCGCCGAGCATGCTCGCCGTCGGTTCGCCGTGGCGCTGGGCGAATCCGGCCAGCCAGCGGGGCAGGCGCTCCGGCGCGACCTCGACCCACCGGCCGCCGCCGGCGGCCGGCCGGGTCGCCCGGCGATCGGCCGGCACGCCTCAGCCCGCCAGCGCAGCGATGGCGTCGTCGACGTCGGCCTCGGTGGTGTACACGTGAAACGACGCCCGCACCTGCCCGGCCCGCACCGCGGCCCGGATGCCGGCCGCGGCGAACCTTTCTTCCGCGCCCGGGGCGTCCATGGCCACGATCGCGCTGTTGCCGGCCGGCCGGCCGAGGCCGGCGAGGAACCGGTTGGCCAGGGCCACGTCGTGCTCATGGATCGCGGCCACTCCGATCGACGCCACCACCTCCACCGCGGGGGCGGTGGCGATCCAGCTGAACCAGGCCGGGGAGAGGTCGAAGCGGCGGGCCGAGCGGGCCAGGCGCAGCGGCGGGCCGTAGTAGGAGCTGTGCACGTCCTCACCGGCGTACCAGCCGGCGGCGAGCGGCCGGGTGCGCTCCGCAACGGCCGGCGAGAGGTAGGCGAAAGCGGTGCCCCGCGGGCACATCAGCCACTTGTACGCGCCGACGACCACCACGTCGGCGAGGCCGGCGTCGAACGGCAGCCAGCCGCAGGCCTGGGTGGCGTCGACGACCACCCACGCACCGACCGCCCGCGCCGCCTCGACCAGCTCCCGGTACGGCGCGACCTCACCGGTGGCCGACTGCACCAGGCTGAACGCCACCACATCGGTCTGCGGGGTGACCGATTCGAGCATCCGCGCGGTCGGCACCGTGCGCACCTGCACCCCGCGGTCGGCGTGCACCAGCCACGGGAACAGGTTCGAGGTGAACTCGACCTCCGGCACCAGCACCCGGGCACCGTCGGGCAGCGCGGCCGCGATCGGTGCCAGCAGCTGGGAGACCTGGGCGCCGACTGCGACGTCGTCGGCGGCGACGCCGACCAGCCCCGCGAAGGCGGTCCGGGCCCGCGCGGTGGCCGAGTCCCACACCTCCCACGAGGTGCGCCCGGCCCGCCAGTCATCCAGCGCGGCGAGCATCGCCTCGTACGCCGGGCGCGGCGGTAACCCGTAGCTCGCGGTGTTGAGCCAGCCGGGCTGCGGGTCCCAGAGTTTCTCGAAGCTCGCGAGAGTCTGTGGCGCCGCGCTGGCCGCCGTCTCGAGGGTCATATCGGCCAGTCTGCCAGGCGGGTCCGGCTACGATGCTCCTCGCCATGGCCGCCACCACGCTCTCCCGGTTGGTGCTCGAACGGCTGGTCGCCGCGTACCGTGCGGCGGCCGAGCCCGAGCGCGCGGTCGCCATGCGCGCGTACATGCGCGACCAGTTCCCCTTCCTCGGCCTGCCCGCACCGCGTCAGCGCACGCTGGCCCGGGAGGTCCTCGCCGGCCTGCCAGCGCCGGCCGAGGCCGACCTGCGCGCCGTCGCGCTGGGCTGCTGGGCGCTGCCCGAGCGCGAGTTCCAGTACTTCGCCGGCGGCTGGCTGCGCCGCCATGTCCGCGCCTGTTCACCCGGGTTCCTCGACACCGCCCGCCAGCTCATAGTCACCAAGTCGTGGTGGGACACGGTGGACACCCTCGCCGCCCACGTGGTCGGCCCGCTGGTGACCCGCCACCCCGAGCTCGTGTCCACCATGGACGTCTGGGCGGTCGAGGACAACCTGTGGCTGGCCCGCACCGCGCTGCTGCACCAGCTCGGGCGCCGGGAACAGACCGACGCGGCCCGGCTGTTCCGCTACTGCCTGGCCCAGGCCGGGCACCGCGACTTCTTCATCCGCAAGGCCATCGGCTGGGCGCTGCGGGACTATGCGAAGGCCGCGCCGGAGACGGTACGAACGTTCGTGCAGACCCA
>JBLNGJ010000580.1:0-2989 GCA_050264675.1 Micromonosporaceae bacterium | reverse complement strand
GGGACCCCAACATGGCCGTTGACAAGCGTCGTGGCGAGTCGGACCTGGTCGTGGGCAACCTGTTCGGGAGCAATCTGTTCAACAGTCTGGCTGGTGGCGCGGTGATCAGTTTTGCCGGCGGCGTGCGATCTCCGGCTCACCCCGGGGTTGCGTTGCTCGGAGTGATGGTGCTGACCGCAATGCTCGCCTGGGCTCTGCTGCGTCGCGGTCTGAAGCTGACCCGCCCCGAGGGCGCCGTCCTCCTCGGCGTATACCTGATCAGCCTGCCGGTCGTTCTGACCACGTGAGCGGGACTAGGTACTCCAGGCGTGTGCCCGGGACGACGGCACCGCGCGGCTCACCTCGGTTGCCCGCAGATGGCGGCGAGTCGTAATCAAGGTCAGTGGCTCTGGTCGGCGGTGGCCCACCACAGCAGGGTCGCGGCGACGCCTGCGATGCCGACCAAGCCGACCAGTACGAAGCCGGGTACGCCGACGGGCGGCGTGTCGGTTCCGGACAGGCCGCTGAACACGCCGGGTACGGACCATGGGAAGACGTGGCCGTAGCCGAGCGCCGCGATGATCTGCGCCAGGAACAGCACCAGGAACATGACGCCGACCGCAGCCAGATAACCGCGTCCGGCGCTGGCAGCCAGCGCCAACACCGAGACCAGCAGCCAGGTCATGCCCGCGGTGGCGAGCAGTCGCCCTAGCCCATGCCAGGCGATACTTGCCGACCAGGCTGGAAGTCGCAGCAACGCTCCGGCGACCAGGCCCAACGTGTATGTCTCCAACGCCAGCAGCTGGCACCACACACCAGTCACGGTGAACTTCGCCGCGACGATCGTCGTCCGCGGTGTTGGCAATGCCAGCAAGTCCTTGGCGGTGTGATCGCTGAACTCGCGCCCGAACACCCAGATTTGGATCACCCCGAAGATGAGCACTCCGCCGACGGCGGTGGTCTGGGCGAGCAGCGAGAGGTAACCCGGCCAGTCGGCGGTGCCCCCGGCCAGCTGGGCCTTGGCGCCCAACAGGCCAAGTGACCGGGCTCGGTCAGGGTCCTGCAGGATGAACATGAACATTGCGCCGATGGCCGTGGCGGCAGCGAACGCGACGGCGCTTAGCCACGGTAGATGCGACCTGCGCGCCTTGAGAGTCTCGCCGGCGATGGACTCACGCATGGTCGGCCCCCACCGCCCGAAGGAAGTATCCTTCCAGGTCTTCGTGCTCCACGGCCAGGTGTGTTGGAGGCGATCCTCCTTGCACCAAGAGGACGGCGATGTCGTCCGGGGCGTCGACTGCTCGCCGGTCGTGTGTCACGAGCGAGTTGCCGTCAACGCTGACGGGATAACCTGCCGTGGCCAGTATGTCGGTGGCGGCGCCGTGGTCCCGGGTGGTGATGCGAAGGCTTCGGCGAACCAGGTCGGCCAGGTTGGTCGTGTCCAGCTCCTGCCTTAACTGTCCTGAGTGGATGATGCCAATCCGCGTGGCAAGCCTCGCGACCTCGGCCAGAACATGACTGGACAGAAACACCGTCGCGCCTTGCGCGGTCAGATCCTGCAACAGGTCGCGTACCTCCACCACGCCGGCCGGGTCGAGCCCGTTGGCCGGCTCATCGAGGATCAGCAGCCGAGGCTGGTGCAGCAGCGCCTTGGCCAGGCCTAGCCGTTGTGCGTTGCCCAACGACAGGGTTCGGGCCCGGCGATCCGCGTACGCGTTCAACCCCAGCCTGTCGATGACGTCATCGACCGCGGTGCGGTCGACCACGTGCCGCAGCCCACGCACGAGGTTTAGATTCTCGCGGACGGTGAGCTCGGGGTACGCCGCCGGCGTCTCGACCAGGTAGCCCACTCGCGACCAGACATCGTGCTCGCGCAGATTGACGATTCTGCCGAATAGCGACACCTGGCCACCGGTGGGTCGGATCATCCCAAGCATCAACCGAATCAGCGTGCTCTTTCCGGCTCCGTTGAGGCCTAGCAGCGCGTATATCTCGCCCGCCTCAACCCTAAGGCTGACTCGATCGACCGCCAACACGTCGGCATACCGCTTGCTTGCGTCGATCACCTCGACGACCGGACCCGCTGCCACCTCCACAGCGTAGGGCCCCATGAGCTGCATTGCCCTAAGGGATCGCAGGCCGAGTTGACGTAACGGGCATCGCTGGCCGGGGCACCATTTATGTGAGCACGCGACCAGCGCATGCAAATGCGGTGGCGTCTACATCAGACAGTTCAACGTAGACGAAGTAGGGCACCGTCAGCCGCGATGCTGAACAAGGGGCGGATTGCCCTTACGGTCCGACCCGTGTACGTGGGTTAGCCCGATTGCCCGCCACGGGAACGCCGAGCATGACCGACTGAGGGCTGATCTCTCCACCGGCGCCCTGACATGCCTTTCCCTCACGAGTCTCCTCAGTGGCGGCCGCGCAGGCGGAGCGCCGAGCCGCGCCACTTGAACGATGTCGATCGAGGCGCGTCGACGCGCTTAGGAGGCGCCAATGCCTGCGCACGGGATCATGAGTCTGTGGTTGACAGGTACGGAGTGGCTGGCAACTGTTCCCCAACTGTTGCCTGCCTTCCCCCCGGATAGTGTCTTCGTCGCGATGTCCTATCTGTAGTCTTTGTCCGCATTTATAGTTTCGCTGGCGTCCGGGGCGCAGCAACCCGGCCATCCGTCAGATGTGGGCAGGACCAAAGTCCTCTGCCATTACACACACGACCGCAATTCCGCCTCGACATCATCCTCCGATCTCGTGGAGAAGCCGGTGGCACCGGCTCAGTCGTGCTCCGCCACATGGATGACGCTCTCCAGCGGGCGTCGGAGGCTGGACGTCTGGTCGACCGCGATCAGCCGGTCGACCTCGGGGTTGCCGCGGCCGCCGAGCATCCTGTCGTTCCGGTCCATCCGACCTCGTTTCACGCCGCCCGGCCTCGATGGGCGCCACTACCGCCAAGTCTGACCCAGGCGCCAGCTACTGACTGGCCGACTACCTGCGCACCGACGGCCAG
>JBLNGJ010000579.1:0-8712 GCA_050264675.1 Micromonosporaceae bacterium | reverse complement strand
TGCTACTGCATCGCCGGGCGTGGCGCGGTCGAGGACCTCGACGGGCGCCGGTACCCCTTGGAGCCCGGCACCATGTATGCCCTCGATCAGCACGACCCGCATTTTCTCGCCGCCGACGAGGGTGAGGACCTGCGGCTGATCTGCGTCTTCGCGCCGGCGCTGCGCGGTGACGAACGACATCAGCTGAACGAGAACACCTTTTCCCACTACTGACCGGTGGCTTGTCGTGCTTTCGCCGACTGCCGAGCTCCAGGCGCTGCGGGCCGAGTTCGACCCGTGGTACCGAGAGCTGGGCGCCGATCATCTGGCGTACGACCGGGATGCCGCCTTCCCGGCCGAGAAGTGGGAGCTGGTCCGGCGGTCCGGACTCCTTCGGCTGCCGTTCGATCCACGCTGGGGTGGGCGCGGCTTGGACCTGCCGAGCACGATGTACGTGCTGGAGGGTCTCGGTGCGGGTTGTCGCGACGGCGGTCTGAGCTTCTCGGTGTCGACCCACATCGTCAGCACCGGGGTTCCGTTGCACCGCTTCGGCTCTGATGAGCTGAAAGCCCGATACCTGCCGGGCGTCTGCGACGGCACGGCGATCGGCGCGCATGCGATCACCGATCCCGGCGGAGGCTCCGATGTGCTGGCGATGGGCATGACCGCGAAGGCCGACGGCGACTACTGGCGGCTCGACGGCGAGAAGGCGTTCGTCACCAATGGCCCGATCGCCTCGATCCTCGTGGTCTACGCCGTCACGGACCGCGCGCTCGGCCCGTTCGGCCTGACCGCGTTCCTGGTCGAGCGGGACACGCCGGGCCTTCTGGTTGGCCCGCAGACACCCACGATGGGCCTGCGCACAGCACCGTTGGGTGAGGTGTCCTTCCAGGACTGTCGGGTTCCGGCCGCCAGCGTGCTCGGCCGAACGGGCCTGGGCTTCACCGTGCTCGACCACGTGATGAAGTGGGAGATCCTCTGCTCCTTCATCATCAATGTCGGCGAGATGCGCCACCGGCTGGCCCGCTGCCTTGACTACGCCAAGGAGCGCTCCAGCTTCGGCCGGCCGATCGGCTCATACCAGTCGGTCGCCAACCACATCGTCGACATGAAGATCGGTGTGGAAACGGCTAGCCGTTTGCTCTACGACGCCGCCATCGCCTTCGTCAACGGCGCCGATGTCACGACCGACGTCGCCCTGGCCAAGCTGGTGGCGAGCGAGGCGAACGTGCGCTCGGCGCTGGCCGCAGTGCAGATTTTCGGTGGTCGGGGCTACCTCACCGAGACCGGCCTCGAAAAGGATCTGCGCGACGCCGTCGGCGGCACGATCTACTCGGGCACGTCGGAGATCATGCGGACACGGATCGCCCGGATGCTGGGCCTGGCGGGCCCGCAACGAGAGAAGGGCGAGCCAAGGTGACCGCCGATCTGGATGTGCTGCGCCAACCCACCGAATTCCTGGACGCGGACCACCCGACGGTGGCCGAGTTTGCCCGGACGGCGGTCGGCGATGCGCGAACACCGACCGACCGTGCGGTGCGCCTGTATTACGCGGTCCGGGATGAGTTGCGGTACGAGGTGTACGGGGCCGATCTGTCCCGGGCCGGTCTGCGGGCCAGCGCCATCATCGCCACCGGCAGCGGCTTCTGCGTGCACAAGTCCATCGCCTACGCGGCGGCGGCCCGGTCGGTCGGTCTTCCGAGCCGGCTGATCTTCGCCGACGTGCGCAACCACCTCGCCTCCGATCGGCTCCAGGAGCTGGTGGGCGGCAACGTGTTCCGCTACCACGCACTGGTCTCGGTGCACCTGAACGGCGGCTGGGTGAAGGCGACGCCGGTGTTCAACAAGCTTCTGTGCAAGCTGTACCAGATCGCGCCGCTGGAGTTCGACGGCCTGGCCGACAGCCTCTACCACCCGCACGACGTCCACGGCCGGCGTCACATGGAATTCCTTCGCTGGCACGGCGAGTTCGACGACTTTCCATACGAGCGGGTGGTCGGCGGTCTTCGCGACGCGCATCCCCGGCTGTTCGACAGCCCCGAGCAGACCAAGTCCGGCTCGCTGGTCGCGGAGGCTCGCGGTAGCCGGTCCCGTTCCGATTCCTGAGAGAGGTCCCCGATGGTCGAGCGCGTCAGGTTCCAACTCAACGAAGATGACATTCCGCGCGCGTGGCTCAACCCGGCCGCCGAACTGACCGAGCTCGCTCCCATCCTGGATCCGCAGACCGGAGCCCCACTGAGCCGGGAGCGGCTTGCCCGGTCGATGCCGGAAGCCCTGGTTGACCAGGAGCTGAGCACGGAGCCCTGGTTCGAGATCCCCGAAGCGGTACGGCAGATCTATGCGCAGTGGCGGCCGACGCCGCTGTTTCGCGCCCGCCGGCTGGAGCGGGCGCTGAACACTCCGGCCCGGATCTACTAGAAGTACGAAGGGGTCGCGCCGACTGGCAGCTTCAAGCCGAACACCGCGGTCGCGCAGGCGTACTACAACATGCTCATCGGCAAGACCGGACTGGTGGCCGAGACCGGTGCGGGCCAGTGGGGCAGCGCGGTCGCGTTCGCCGCGTCGCTGTTCGGGCTGACCGCCAAGGTCTACATGGTGCGGGTCAGCTACGAACAGAAGCCCTACCGGCGCTCGTTGATGGAGGTGTACGGCGCGAGCTGCGTGCCGAGCCCGAGCTCCGAGACTGAGTCCGGGCGCACGGTCCTGGCGGAGAACCCCGACCACCCCGGCAGCCTGGGTGTGGCCAAGTCTGAAGCGTTGCAGATCGCCTTCGCCGACCCGACGTTGGGCTACACCCGCGGGAGCGGCTTGAACCACATCTGCGCCCACCAGACGGTCATCGGCCAGGAGGCGCTGCGCCAGATGGCGCTGGCCGACGACTACCCGGACATCGTGATCGGCTGCTCCGGTGGCGGCAGCAACCTGGCCGGCCTGGCGTTCCCGTTCTTGCGCGAGCAGCGTCGCGGTGGTTCGAAGGTACGGCTGATCGCCGCCGAGCCGGTGGCCTGCCCCACCCTCACCCGGGGTCGGATCGCCTACGACTACGCCGACAGTGCCGGGCTGACCCCGCTGTTCCGGATGCATACCCTCGGGCACCGGTTCGTGCCACCGCCGGTACACGCCGGTGGGCTGCGCGCGCACAACATCGCCCAGGTCATCAGCCGCGCCGTGGAGGAGGGCCTGATGGAGGCGGTGGCGCTGCGGCAGAACGCCTGCTTCGAAGCCGGGGTGTTGTTCGCCCGTGAGGAGGGCATCTTGCCCGCACCGGAGTCGACGCACGCGATCCGGGGCGCGGTCGATGAGGCCATCCGGTGCCGTGAGGAGGGCCAGTCCCGGGCCATCCTGTTTGGCCTGTCCGGACACGGCAACTACGATCTGACCGCGTACGACCGGTACCTGGCCGACGCGCTCCCAGACGATGCGCTCACCGACGAAGTCCTCGAACATGGGCTGGCCAGCATTCCCAACCTGGCGAACGTCTAGGCCATGCTCGGGATGGGACGCGGGGAGGAGGGGTTCGGATGAATCGATCCAGCCTGGTGCGGTTCCTGTTGCTCGGGGCCATCTGGGGAAGCAGCTACACCTTCATCAAGGCCTCGCTGAACGGGCTCACGCCCAGCCAGCTGGTACTGGGACGGGTTCTCCTCGGCGCGATGGTGCTGCTGGCGGTCCTGGCGGTACGCCGGGTCGGGCTGCCGCCGTTCAGCATTGCCTGGGTTCACATGATCGTGACCGCAACGCTCGGCATGGTCTTGCCGTTCTTGCTGCTGGCGTGGGGCGAGCGCTACACGAGCGCGGCCATGGCGGGCGTGGTGATCGCGGCATTGCCCCTGATTACCCTCGGTGGAGTCACGTTCTTGCTGCCCTCCGAGCGGGCGACCTGGCGCAAGGTGGTCGGCATGCTCATCGGGTTCGCCGGGGTGATCCTGGTGCTGTCCCCCTGGCGCACCGATCCGGGCTTGCTGAAAGGCCAACTCGCCGTGCTCGGTGCCGCGGTCTGCTATGCGGGGCAGACGATCTATATTCGGCGCTTCCTCTCGCCGCGCGGTATCTCCGCGCTGGCGCTCGCCGCGTCCCAGCTCATCGTGGCGTTGCTCCTGCAGGTCATCGTGACCTCCTTGGCGCCGTGGGAGACGCCACGGTTCACCGGGCAGGTAACCGCCAGCATCGTGGTACTGGGCGTCGTCGGCACCGGTCTCGGATATGTGCTCTACTTCCGGCTCATCGCCGATCTCGGTGCCACCACCGCGTCCGCGGTCAACTACCTGGTGCCGGTTGCGGCACTGATCATCAGCACCACGACCCTGCACGACGCGGTGACCTGGAGCATGGTGGTGGGTGTGTTGGCCGTCCTGCTCGGGCTGGCCTTCGCCGAGAACCGGATGGCACTGCCCGGTTGGTTCGGCCCGCGGGAGCCGTCGCGAGCGCAGACCCGGAGTTGAGGCGGGGTGGTACCGATGCGGCCCGACAACTGGGGATGGTGTGCGCGCTTCGGGATTCTCGTCATCGACAAGGATCCGGTCGCCGAAGCTGAGCTCTGGGCCATGGCGCCGCCCGGGGTGACGCTGCACGCTGCCCGTTTCGAAAGCCCGCGACCGCCGGGCTCCGACTCCTACGGCACGGATCCGGCCCGCACCGTGGCCGAGTCTCCCGACGTGGCGCGCGGCCTGGGGTTCCTTGGCCAGATGCGACTCGACGCGATCTGCCTGTGCTTCACCACGAGCAGCTTCTTCGGGGGGTACGGCTTTGACGACGGCTTCATCCGGGAGGCCTCGGCCAAGGCGCACGGCACGCCGGTCACCACGTCGGCGCTGGCGACGGTCAACGCGATGCGAGCGACCGGTATGCGCAACCCGTACCTGGTGATGACGCCCTGGTTCAAGGACGCCATCGTCGAGGCCGCTGAGAAATATGTCAATGCTGCCGGGTTCGGCATCGCCGGGGTGCACCGCTTCGACCTCGGCGTGGGTTGGCGGGACATGCAGCCATGGGAGATCTGGGACCACGGCGGTCAATGGGTGGTGCAGCCGGAGGAGGTCTACCGTCAGGTGCGACGAACTCTGCCGGCCGGCGCGGACGGGGTGGTGGTTGCGGGCAACGGCTTCCGCGCCGTGGACACGATCGAGCCGCTCGAACGTGATCTTGGTGTCCCGGTCGTCACGTCGAACCAAGCCTGCCTGTGGCATTGCCTACGGATCGCCGGCACGATGACGACCACGAGCGGCTACGGCCGGCTGTTGTCGACGACCCTACCCGTGTCGTTCACGCCGTAACCGTCAGTTGAGCTCAGCCACCACCACGACGACGTCGTTGGTGGACAGGCTCAACGGCGCCGACCGGTCCGGGTTGAGCACCACCCCGTACGACGGTGGTTCGTGTTGCCGGCTGTGCTGCCGGTAGCCGATCGCCGTCTCGCCCCGCCGGCGCGCCGACTCGACCACGGTGGCGAAGTTGACCTCGGTGTCGGGGCGCACGTACTCGGTCGCGGGCTTGAGGTATATCTCCGAGCCGGTCGGGTCGAACAGGTCGGTGAACACCCGCTGCAGGTGATGGTTCTCGGCGAGTTGGGTCATCAGCAGGCTGATCAGCTTCGTCCCCACGATGAAGTCATCGGCCTTGGTCACCTGGGCCACTTCGCGGTTGGTCTCATCCTGCATCTCGGTCACGATCGAGTACGGGTTGCCCAGCGCCACACCGATGTCTCGCAGGTGCAGCAGTGTCATGAGGGTGAGATCGTCGGCATGATCGGGATCGATGGCATCGTCGGAGAGCACGATAACGTGTTGGTACGTGGCGAGGTCGAGCTGTTCGAGCGATGACCGGCTGGTGGGCTCGCACGGCTTATGGCCGATGGTCAGGTTGGCCCGCGGCATCGTCATCGCGGCGGTTGGCTGTTCGCGCGAGGCGACGTCGATGACCGATCCGGGCGCGACGAAAGCGTCGAGCAACTCGACGATGCGCCCGCCCCGGGCGTTCCAGCCCAGCAGCAGTGTCCGTTCGGGCACCCGCGCCTGGTCGGGCACGGTGACGATGGCGTCCGCCATGATGTCGACCGGTTCGTCGGCCAGCCGGATCAGGAGGTCGTCCTCGGCCAGCACGATGATCCGGTCCTTTTCCTCCACCATGGAGTCCATCGCCGCGTTGACCTCGACCATCCCCCCGGCCCGCTCCAGGCCGATCGGCGTGCCCAACTCGTAGGCGTCGAGAACCTCGCCGTAGGTCCGGCCGACGAGCGCGGGCTCGTCGCGGAGGTAGAGCTCGTTGCCGGCGAAGTCGAGCAGGTCGACGCAGACGCTGGAGAGCCCGGACTGGCGGTGTGACTGGACCACCAGGTGCACCGCGATGTCCTCGGCGTCGATGATCAGCGCGTCCGGGCCCGCCGCCAGGCGTCCGGCGGCCACGTTCTCCGCCTTGTGGATCGCCGCCACGACCGGTGGGCGAAGGGCCGACCAGGGCCGGTTGTTCAGCAACAGCAGCACCTTGATGACGTCGATGTCCGGGTTCTGACTGGGCGGCCCGAGCACGATCACCGAACGAGCGGTATCGAGGCTGGCCAACTCGAGGTCGGCCCGTTTGAGTGGGCTACCCGACCGGCAGATCACCCGTACCCGGCCCAGGTCGCCGACCCGGACGCGGATTTGGTCCTCCATCTCGACCTTGTCCTGGTCAGCCAGGACGACGACGGTCGAACGCTGGCCGCCCCGGTTGGCCTTCACCAGTTCGGCGATGATGATGTACGTCTGGTCCGACCAGCCGAGGATGACCGTGTGGCCCCGGGCGATCACCGGCGTGTGTCCTTTGCGCAGCTGCGCGATCCGGTTGTTCAGGCCGGTGGTCAGCACACCGATCAGCGTGCTGACGATGAAGATGCCACCCAGCGTCACCACGAACATCAGCACCACGAACACCGCGGTGCCCTGGTTGCCGCCGATCATGCCCGGGTCCAGCGCGGTCAGCAGGGTCGTCCACGCGATGCCGACCCAACCGTCGCGGGCGGCGGCCGTGTCGGCCGGGGCCAGCAGCAGGGCCAGCCCGGTGGCCACCGCGACCAGCGCCAGCGAAGCCAGACCCAGCCAGCCGATCAGGGCCGGCGTGCCCCGATCCATGGTGCTGTCGAACCAGGAGCGAAGCCTGACGCGCCAGCCCATCCAAGATCACCGTCCCTCCGGCGGCGAGGTGAACGACAGATAGCCCCACTCAGTCGGAGAAGACCCGCTGCTCGGCGTCTTCGGCGACCTCGACGGGCGACGGCGGCCGGGTGAGCAGCCGGGTCAGGATATCCAGGCTCGGGTCGCCGGCCGCCTCGGCGCGGGCGAGGGCCTCGGCCTGGTCGTACCGGGTCTGTCGCAACTCGACGTCGGGCCCGAGCAGCGCCCAGTAGGCCGTGCCCGGCTCTCCCTCGTGGTAGGGGAGTCCGACGCTGCCGGGGTTGATGCTTCGCCACCCGGCGACCGCGCGGTCGAACTGCACGTGGGTGTGCCCGGTGACCAGCACCCGCTCCTCGACGCCGTCGATCAGCTCGGCGAAGCGCTCCACCGGCGTACGCGGTGTCACCAGCTCGGTGTCGCTGCGGGGCGAGCCGTGGCAGAACCGGACCGGGCCCAGCCCGCGAACCTCGACGATGACACTGAACGGAACCGCGGCGAGGAACTCCAGCGCCGTCGTCGAGTGCTGACCGGGCATCCACGAGTCGCGCGGCCGTTCGAGCGGACGCCCGCCGCGGGCGAAGTCCAGGACCGCGCGGTCGGCGTTGCCGCGCACGAACAGGCCGCGATCGCCGAGCGCCGCGACCAGCTCGACGGTACGGGTCGGCTCGGGCCCCCACGTCAGGTCGCCGCAGAAAACCACCAAGTCGGGATCGATCCGTTCAACTTCGGCGAGGACGGCGGCCAGCGCCGGGATGTTCGCGTGCACATCCGAGAGCACCGCCACCCGGTCGACCGGACCGTACCGCCGCGCCGGCCCCTCATCCGGAGCCGGGCCGTGCCGTGGCGCCGCGGTCATGGCCGACAGCCTAGAACAGCCGGCCGCGTGTTGGACGCTCGGTTGATGCTGGACGCGGCCCACGGCCCTACTGTGTGGCCCATGACTCGGTCTCGTTCCTTCACCGGTACCGTCACCACCGCCGTGCTCGTGGTTGTCTTCGGCAACCAGTGGGTCTCGGACTGGATTCAAGACCACATCAAGGGCAGCAACGTGCTGAGCTTCTTCATGCACCAGCTCACGTCGCCGTCGTGGTCGCTTGACTTCTCCGGTCCGGACTCGGCCCTACGCACCGTGGTTGCCGCCGATCTGAGGGCGGTGCTGACGATCCTCATGGTGTACGTCCTTCTGGTGGCCTTCCGCAACACGTTCCCAGAAGGATTTGCCGGTTTCGTCCTCGGCTGGGCCACGCTCATCTTCGCCTCGGCGGTGGCGGCCCTCCTGGCAACCTTCGTCGCCCCGAACGCCAGCCTTCTCGGCGCCTTGAACGCGGCCGCCCTCGCCTCCATCTACGGGCTCTTCGTCGGGTGGGTCGTCGGGTTCATCGTGTCGGTTGGCCGGAACATCAAGATGCTCCAGCGCACCAAGGCCGAGGCGTAAGACCGCCGAGGCGCAGATCGATACGGCAGTGCCGGCGGGGCCAGCCAGACTTCCGGCCGGCCCCCGCCCGGCACTGCCGTCCGGTCAGTTCGACGCGTCCTCGGCGATGCGCCCATCGCGCAGCCGGAAGATCAGCCCGCACAAGCGCCG
>JBLNGJ010000578.1:0-14216 GCA_050264675.1 Micromonosporaceae bacterium | reverse complement strand
GTGACGCGGCCGGCGTGGACGGCGTCATCCCCGCCGGCGACCGGCGGCCAGGCCGGTGGCCGGGTTGAGGTCGCCGGCGTGGACAACCCGGGTGGGTACGAGTGCGGCGCCGGGTAGGCCGACGCGGTTGGCCCACCTGTCCCGCCGGCGGAGCCAGGCTCCGGGTACGCCCCCGGCGGCGGGGCCATCGACGGCGGGTAGGTCGGCAACGCCGAGCCCGTCGTCGCGGCACTGGCCGAGGGCCCCTCAGGGCGCGGCGGCGCACCCTCGCCCTCCCCATCCGAACCCCAGGGTCCGGTCGGGCGTCGCTGCGGTAGTGGATCACCGCCGACCAGCGGCGGCACGCCAGGCTCGGGGCCGTCGCCAGCGCCGGTGAGGTCGTACCAGGCGGGCAGCGTCCGCCCGGCCGAGCCGTTGGTACGGGCGTGGTTGCGGGACGAGTCGCTGCCAGCCAGCGCGGCGCCGAGGCCGGAGCCGCTCAGGCTCGGCGGCATTCCTAGGCGGGGCGACGGCACGGCGGGCTGACCCGTCGGCGGCGCCCCGTACGGGCTGCCCGAGTCGGCCGACGGCCAACCGGCGCCGGCCGGGGTGAGCGAAGGGCCGCTCTCCAACGCCAGGGGCGCCGGAAAGACCGGCCGCTGCGGGCCGGTGGGCGGCCGGGAGGCCGGGAAGCCCACCGGCGCCTTGGTCCGGCCGGCGAGCGCCCGGGGCACCAGCACGCCGCTGGGGAGAAGCACGTCGGCGACCGTGCCGCGCTCCTGGGCCGGACGCAGCTCGACCTTCACGCTGTGGCGGGCGGCCAGCCGGGCGACCACGACGAGGCCCATCATCCGGGAGACCGCCACGTCGACCAGGGGCGGCGTGGCGAGCCGCTCGTTGAGATCGGCGTACTGGTCGGGCGACATCCCGATGCCGCGGTCCTCCACCTGCAGCACGGCCCGGTCGCCGAGGCGGCGGGCCTCCACCGTGATGCTGCTGTCGGGCGGGGAGAACGCGGTCGCGTTGTCGAAGAGCTCGGCGACCAGGTGCACAAGGTCGTTGACCGCGTGCGCGGCGATCTCGATGTCGTGGTCGATGACGCCGAACTCGAGCCGGGTGTAGTGCTCGACCTCGGACTGCGCGGCTCGCAGCACGTCCATGAGCGCGGCTGGCTCACGCTGGATGCGGGTCGAGTCGGCGCCGGCGAGCACGAGCAGGTTCTCGTCGTTGCGCCGCATCCGGGTGGCGAGGTGGTCGAGCTGGAAGAGCTCGGAGAGGCGGTCGGGGTCCTGCTCGCCGCGTTCGAGCCGGTCCAGGTGGCCGATGAGCCGGTCGACCAGGATCTGGCTACGGCGGGCCAGGTTGACGAACATCGTCGCCACGCTGGAACGCAGGGCCGCCTGCTCGGCCGCGGTCCGCACGGCCTCCAGGTGGACCGCGTTGAACGCCTCGGTCACCTGGCCGAACTCGTCCTTGCTCCGCACCGGCAGCGGGTCGGCGATCTGCAGCGCGACCGCGGCCGGCGAGGCCTGGGTGGACAGCGACGGATCACGCAGGCGGGCCACCGCCTGCGGCAGGCCGTACTGCGCCACCGCCAGCGCGCCCTGACGCAGGTCACGCAGCGAGCGGGCCATCGAGCGGGCAACCAACCAGGCGAAGAGCACACCGAGCAACAGGGTCACCAGCAGCAGGCCGGTCTCCACCAGCACCTGCCGTTGCACCTCTTCGCCGAGGCGGACGGCGGCGTCCTGGGCCTGCGCGTTGAGCGCGATCTCGACCTGGTTCAGCAGCTCGGAGCGGGCCACCATGGCGGCGTCCCACTTGTCGGCCGGAACCAGCCCGGCTGGGATCGGTTGGCCGGCCAGGGTGTCCAGGGCGTTTTCGTACCCGAGCGCGTCGCGCAGGTCGGGTCCGGTCATCGTCCGGTCGTAGAGCTCGCGCTGTTCGGTGGTGGCCAGCGTGCGGAACTGCAGGATCGCCAGTTCCTGGGCCTTGCGACTGCCGACGTACGCGGCGTAGACGGTCTGCGGCAGCTCACCGCTGGCGAGCGCCTGCAGAACCACCACCCGCTCCTGCGAGAGGTACTCCTTGGCGGTGGCGATGTCGGCCGCGGCGCGCATCCGGTCGGTCAGGGTGGTGTCGCCGGTCAGCTGAGCGGAGAGGTCACGGATGCCGAGCAGGTCGGAGACGAGCACGCTGTAGCGCGCTTCGGCGGTGGAGAGCGGTATCCGTTTCGGGTCGACCACCTGGGTTCGAAGGTCGGGCAGTTCACTGACCTGGCTATCGAGGTGTTCGAGCAGCGCGCGCAGGTTCGCCGGCAGGTCGGCCAGGGTCGACCGGTGGAACTTGTAGTCCCGCAGGGCGGCCTCGGTCTCGCCCTGTTGCTTACGGTAGCTGCTGGTGAGCGCGTCCGCGCCGGTGCTGCCCGCGGTCAGCAGCATGATCGCGCTGGCCCGCTCGTTCTGCAGCTCATGCACCAGGCGGCCGGCGTCGCCGGAGAGGACGGCGAGGGTGCGGGCCCGGTCGGCGTTGTTGGCCGCTTGCACGTGGTCGAGCAGACCCGCGGTGCCGATCACGATCGTCGCCAACGTCGGCACGATCATGATGAGACCGAGCTTGGTCCAGATCGGCAGGTCTCGAAGCCAACGGACCGGCCTGCGCATACGAGTCGTGGCCGGACCCGGCGCTCCTGGCTGCCTGGCCAATCTCACCACCCTCCGACCCGATGGCGCCCATGCGGGCACCAGTCGCCGGCCGACGCACTCAGTTTGTCGGTTCCTCTCGCAAGCTTCGAGAAACCCGGCCGGACTTCGAGATTCCATCACGGCCGCTGGCAAGAAGAAAGCCCGGGCAGGGGTGGACCCGCTAGGTAGTCGCTTGCTTACTAAGCGTCGCGGATTATCCGAGTACGGGCGCCGGCGCGAGCAGCTTGGCGTACGCCGGCTTGATGACCTCGTTGATGAGGACGAGCCGCTCGTCGAATGGAATGAAGGAACTCTTCATCGCGTTGATCGTGAACCATTGAAGGTCGGCCCACCCGTACCCGAAGGCATCGACGAGCAGGGCCATCTCCCGCGACATCGAGGTGCCGCTCATCAACCGGTTGTCGGTGTTCACGGTGACCCGGAACCGCAGCTCGCGCAGCAGGCCGATGGGGTGTTCGGCGATCGAGGCGGCGGCACCGGTCTGCACGTTGGAGGACGGGCAGAGCTCGAGCGGGATGCGCTTGTCCCGCACGTACGCGGCCAGGCGACCAAGCCGCGGCTCGGGCGCGGCGGCCTCGATGTCGTCGACGATGCGCACGCCGTGGCCGAGCCGGTCGGCACCGCACCACTGGATCGCCTGCCAGATCGACGGCAGACCGAATGCCTCGCCGGCGTGGATGGTGAAGTGGAAGTTCTCCCGCTGCAGATACTCGAACGCATCCAGGTGCCGGGTCGGTGGATAGCCCGCCTCCGCGCCGGCGATGTCGAAGCCGACCACGCCGACATCCCGGAAGCGCACCGCCAGCTCGGCGATCTCGGTCGACCGCGCGGCGTGGCGCATGGCGGTGAGCAGCGTGCCGACCCGGATGGGGAAGCCGGCCGCGGCGGCCTCGACCGAGCCGGCCGCGAACCCGGCGAGCACCGCCTCCACCACCTCGGCCAGGCTCAGCCCCCGCTCCAGGTGCTGTTCCGGCGCGAACCGCACCTCGGCGTAGACCACGCCGTCGTAGGCCAGATCCTGGGCGCACTCGGTGGCCACCCGGTAGAGCGCGTCGGGGGTCTGCATCACGGCCACCGTGTGCGCGAACGTCTGCAGATAGCGCTCAAGCGAGCCGGAGTCGGCGGCGCCGGCGAACCATTGGGCGAGCTCGTCCACGCCGGGCGCGGGCAGCCGGTGCCCGATCGCTTCGGCGAGCTCGATCACCGTGGCCGGTCGCAGGCCGCCGTCGAGATGGTCGTGCAGCAACGCCTTCGGCGCCCGACGGATCTCCTCCAGCGTCGGTGCGGGTGCGACCATGAACAGACACTAGTCGGGGTCCACGGCGTCAGGTCGAGAGGTCAACCTCTTCCCAGCCGACCGGTTCCTGCTGGTATGGCCCGCGCAGCACCACCGCCCACTCCAGTGCCCACCGGCGCTGACCGATCGCGTTGGAGTCAATCAGCCCGGGCAGCCGCACCCGGCGCCGTTCCGCCTCCAGGTAGGCCCAGTCGAGGCAGTAGAGCAGATCCAGCACGACCACCGCCTCCGTCGCCGGGCGGGGTGCGGGCAGCGTGCGTTGGCGCCAGGTGGCGAAGTTCTCCTTCGACGGCAGGTGTGGCAGCTGCGACACCAGGCCGTCCGGCGCCGGCTCGGTCGGATCCAGATGCGGCACCAGCTTGAGCAACCACGCCAGCGCGTACAGGGCCTCCAGGTGCAGGGCGAACGAGCGCTGGTCACCGTCGCCGGAGGCGACGAAATGCCACTCCGGCTTGGTCAGCCGGTCCAGCAGGTGCGCCTCGAGCAGCCAGGCCATCGCGGCGTCGCCCGGCATCCCGAAGCAGCGGGCCAGCACCACGTTCAGGATCGCGGTTCGCCCTTCGAGTTCGGCCAACGACCGTAGCTCAACCGTATCGCCGGGCTCCCACACGAGCGGGTAGCCGGGTGGCGGGGAGGGAAGGTCGAGCCGGCGCAACTGTTCGATGCTGGCGGCGCGGACCCGATGTGGATCGGGCGCTGGTGCTGTCACGAAGTGTCCACCCACTGCGAGCGTGTACCGGTCAGGCCGGCGCCGATGCGGTGTTGGCCCGGCGCCGCGACTCTAGCGCGCAGCACCAACATCGGCGAAGTTCGCGCCGCTCGCCCGGCCCGGCCACCCGGTTGGTCGGCCGACAAACCGCACCATACCCAGCCGGGTATCACTCGCGCACTGACCCGGTCCGGCGCGCGCGGGCCGGCCCGATGCGATCGAGGATCAGTGGCGTTACCGGGGCCGGATCCGGCGTGATGGTCACCGCCGTGGCGACCGCATCGAGCGCGGCCGGAATCGGGGCCGAGCTGTCGGCGCGCAGCTCCAGCAACACGTCACCGGTGCGCACCGGGTTGCCGGGCCGCCGGTGCAGCAGCACGCCCGCGCCGGCGCTGACCGGATCCTCCTTGCGCGCCCGGCCGGCGCCCAGCCGCCAAGCGGCCACGCCGATCGGCAGCGCGTCGATGGCGGCGACGTAGCCGTTGCGATCGGCCCGCACCAGCTCCCGTTCGGCGGCCTGGGGCAGCCGCGCGTCGGGGTCGCCGCCCTGAGCGCGGACCATCGCCCGCCAGCGGTCCATGGCCCGACCGCCGGCGAGCGCGTCGGCTGGATCCACATCGGAGAGTCCCGCCAGGTCGAGCATCTCACGGGCGAGGGTAAGGGTGAGGTCGACCACGTCGGCCGGGCCGCCGCCAGCGAGAACCTCCAGGGCTTCCTCGACCTCGACCGCGTTGCCGACCGCGTATCCCAACGGGGTCGACATGTCGGTCAACAGGGCCACGGTCGACACGCCGTGCGCGGCGCCGAGCCGGACCATGGTGCGGGCGAGCTTGCGCGCGTGGTCGGCCGACTTCATGAACGCCCCGGTGCCGACCTTCACGTCGAGCACGAGGGCGCCCGTACCCTCGGCGATCTTCTTGCTCATGATGGAGCTGGCGATGAGCGGGATGGCCTCAACGGTGCCGGTGACATCGCGCAGCGCGTAGAGCTTGCGGTCGGCCGGGGCCAGCGCCTCGCCAGCCGCGCAGATGGCCGCGCCGACCTCACGCAGCTGGCGGAGGAACTCGTCATTGGTCAGCGCCGTCCGGAAGCCCGGAATCGACTCCAGCTTGTCCAGGGTGCCGCCGGTGTGCCCGAGCCCTCGCCCGGAGAGCTGGGGCACGGCGGCGCCGCAGGCGGCCACCAGAGGCGTGAGCGGCAACGTGATCTTGTCTCCGACGCCGCCGGTGGAGTGCTTGTCGACGGTGGGACGGCCGACGCTGGAAAGGTCCAGCACCTGACCTGACGTGATCATGGCGCGGGTCCACCGGGCGACCTCGGTCGCGGTCATGCCCCGCAGGAGGATGGCCATGGCCAACGCCGACATCTGCTCATCGGCGACCGCGCCGCGGGTGTACGCGTCAACCACCCAGTCGATCTGGTCGTCCGAGAGCGCTGCCCCGTCGCGCTTGGTGCGGATGACGTCGACCGCCGCGTAACTCTCAGTCACCGGGGCCTCTCAGTCATCACGGTCCCACCGCGATCCCACCTCGGCCGGCGGGTCGCCCTCCCCCGCCCAGGACAGCTCCCCCGCCGCGTCCACCACCACCACGCGTGGGGTGCGGGCCCGCCCCCAGGCGACCGCCTGGCCGACCGCCGGCCAGGTCGGGCCCTCCTCGAGGATGCCACGCACGGCCGGCTCGTCAGCGCCGTCGAACCCGTTTGAGCGCTCCCAGTACGCCGTCCAGACCGGCTGCCCACCGGCGACGTCGGGGTGCACGAAGACGGTGCCCCGGCCGCGCCACTTGCGGGTCCAGGCCGGCAGCTCCGCCCCCGGTGGCCGGGCGAGGTCCGCCGGGCCGAACGCGTGCGGCAGCAGGTCGACCAGGCGCCGCGGGCCGCCCGCGGCGTCGATGAGGCACTGGGCGCCGCCGTGCTCCCACAGCAACTGACGGCAGCGCCCGCACGGCATGAGCGGCTCCCCCTTGCCGTCCACGCAGGACAGTGCCACCAGCCGGCCGCCGCCGCCGGCGTGCAAGGCCGAGACGACACCGCACTCGGCGCAGAGCACCATGCCGTAGGAGGCGTTCTCCACGTTGCACCCGACCACGGTCCGCCCGTCGTCGACCAGCCCGGCGGCGCCGACCGGGAAGCCGGAGTACGGCGCGTAGGCGCGCCGCATCGCCGAGGTCGCCTGGGCCCGCAGCGCGAGCCAGTCCACGTCGGTAACGTGCTCCTCCGCTGAGAAGAGCGCGTCGTCGGTAACGTGCTCCTCCGCTGAGAAGAGCGCGTCGTCGTTACTACTGCTGGGCACGCGTCAACCCTTGACGTAGGGTTTGCCGTCCGCGGCGGGCGCACGCACCCGCCCGACGAACCCGGCCACGGCCAGGATCGTCAGCAGGTAGGGCGTCATGGACAGGAACTGGGACGGAATCTCGCTGCCGACTGACTGCAGGTAGACCGACAGCTTGTCGGCGAAGCCGAAGAAGAGCGCGGCGAAGAGCGCGCCGACCGGGCTCCACCGGCCGAAAATCAGCGCGGCCAGAGCGATGAAGCCCTTGCCGGCGGTGATGCCCTTGGTGAACTGGAAGCCGTTCTCCAGCACGAAGTAGGACCCGCCGATGCCGGCGACCACGCCGGCCAGCAACACGTTGCGGTAGCGGATGAACAGCACCCGTACCCCAACCGTGTCGGCCGCCTGCGGATGCTCGCCGACCGAACGCACCCGCAGGCCCCAGCGGGTCTGGAAGAGCCCGATCTGCACCACCACGACGAGCAGCAGGGCGAGATAGACCAGGATCGACGAACGGAAGAGCACCGGGCCGAGGATGGGAATCTCGGACAGCAGCGGAATGCGCCACTTCGGCAGGGCCGTCGGCGAGTTGTAGATGTCCTGGTCGGACTGCATGACCCGCTCGTAGAGGAAGCCGGTCAACCCCACCCCGAGCGCGATGAGAATGACCCCGAGCACCACCTGGTCGACCAGATAGCGGATGGAGAAGACGGCGAGCAGCGCGGCCAGCAGCAGCCCGGCGATCGCCGCGGCGAGCAGGCCGAACCACACACTCGCGGCGAGCGTGGTGACCATGGCGGCGGCGAACGCGCCGATGACGAACTGGCCCTCGATCGCCACGTTGATCACACCGGTGCGTTCGCAGAGCACGCCGGCGAGCGCACCGAAGATGAGCGGCACCGCGGCAATGACCGTGCCGTGCGCGATATCGATCATCGGCATGAACTGGCGCCCGGCCGGGGCGGCCGATACCTGCCAGCACATGAATGAGCCGAGCAGGCCGACCAGCGCGACCCCGGTGAGCCAGCCGAACCACCGCGCTCCCGCCCCGGTCAGCAGCGCGGCTCCGGCCGCCGCGGCGAGCAGGCCGAGGCCGATCGCGCCGGCCGGGCCGGGCACCGGCAGCCCGGCACCGCCGGCGGTCTCGCTCAACACGAACCGGGCGGTCGAGCCGCCCGGCGCGAGCGCGCCGAAGATCGCCGCCGCGGCGAGTCCGAGCACCAGGTAACTGACGCCCGACTTGCGAGCCCGGGTCCAGTAGCCGGCGTCGCGAGCGGTCACCGCGGTCGGTGCCAGGGTCGTCGTGGACATCTCACCAACCCCTCGCCATGTTCGCCTCGAGCCGGCCGGCCCGGGCGGCCCGTAGCTGGAAGACCGTCTTGATGAACGCCGGCGCCGCGATGAAGAGCACGATCAGCGCCTGCAGCACATCGACCATGTCGATCGGGATGCCGGCGAAGGACTGCATCCGGTTCGCGCCGGCCTTGAACGCGCCGAAGAGCAGCCCGGCCAGCGCCACACCCCACGGTCTCGCGCGGCCGAGCAGCGCCACCGTGATGCCGTCGAAGCCCACGTTGCCGGCGATAGAGCCGGTGAGCGCACCGGCCGTGCCGAGCAGCACGCTGGTGCCGCCGAGCCCGGCCAGCGCGCCGGCGAGACCCATCGCCAGGGTGTATGACTTGCCGACGCTCATGCCGGCCGTGCGGGCCGCGTCGGGGTTGGAGCCGACCGCCCGGATCTCGAACCCCAGCGTGGACCGGTTGAGCAGCCAGGCGATGCCGGCACAGGTGGCCAGCGCCAGCAGGATACCCAGATGCACCCGCAGCGAGGCGCCGGCCAGGTGCGGCAGCAGCGCGTTGTCGGGCACCTGCTTGCTGATCGCGTCGCTGCGGGCCGGATCGCGTACCCCGTTCTGGATGATGAGCCAGCCGAGGAAGTAGAGCGCGATGTAGTTCATCATGATCGTGGTGATGACCTCGTGCGCCCCGGTCCGGGCCTTGAGCGCGCCGGGGATCAGGCCCCACAGCGCCCCGCCCACGATGCCGCCGAGGATGGCCACCACCAGGTGCAGCCCGGCCGGCAGGCTGAGCCCGAAACCGAGCACGCCGGCGCCGACCGCGCCCATGATGGCCTGGCCCTGCGCGCCGATGTTGAACAGGCCGGAACGGAAGGCCAGCGCCACGGCCAGGCCGGTGAAGATGAGCGGCGCCGCGTAGGCCAGCGTCTCCGAGATCGGGTAGAAGACCAGCGTCCAGGTGTTCTCTCCATTGACGGCGCCGCGGACCGCGTCCGGGTCCACAATGGAACCTTTGAAGAGGTTGGTGTACGCGGTGCTCACCGCGTTCAAGCTCGCGCTGATGGCATCGCCCGGTGCGGCGAAGAAGTAGTCGAACCTGGCGCGCACCGCCGGGTCGGAGACGATCACCAGCAGTCCGCCGATGGCCATGGCGAGGATGAACGCGCAGACGGTCACGGTGACCGGGTTGGTGCTCCACACGTTCGCCCAGAACGTGCGCCCGAACGTGGCGTCAGCGGCCTGCGGCTCGCGGTTGCGCGTGTCGGTGCTCATCGCTCCTCCGCCTGAGGGCTGGCCAGGTCGTCGGTGATGCCGGCCATCAGCAGGCCGATCTGTTCCCGCGGGGTGTGCGGCGGCAGGGTGGCGAGTATCTTGCCGCGGTACATCACCGCGATCCGGTCGGCCAGGGCCAGCACCTCGTCGAGCTCACTGGAGACGAGCAGCACCGCGGCGCCCCGGTCGCGTTCGGCCACCACCTGGCCGTGGATGAACTCGATCGAACCGACGTCGATGCCGCGGGTCGGCTGCGCCGCGACCAGCAGCCGCAGCTGCCGACCGAGCTCCCGGGCGACGATGACCTTCTGCTGGTTGCCGCCGGAGAGCGTGGCCACCGCGGCCTGCGGCGAGGAGGTGCGCACGTCGAAGCGCTCCACCCGCTCCCGGGCCGAACGGTTGACCGTCTCCGGGTGCAGCGTGAACCGGGAGCCGAACGGCGGCTGGTCGTACATGTTGAGCACCAGGTTCTCGGCCACCGTGAAATCCTTGACCAGACCGTCGGCGCTGCGGTCCTCGGGGATGTAGCCGACGCCGGCCCGCAGGATGTCCTTGGTCCGGCGCCCGGCCAGCGGGCGGCCCTGCAGCGTGACCGTGCCGGTCACGCTCGGGCGAAGGCCCATGATGGCCTCGACCAGCTCGGTCTGCCCGTTACCCTGCACGCCGGCGATGCCGAACACCTCGCCCGCGCGCACCTCCAGGCTCACCCCGTCCACCGCCCGGTGCCCACGGTCATCGAGCACGGCGAGGTCACCGACCGCCAGCACGACCTCCCCGGGCCGGGCTGGCTCCTTGCTCACCTCGAGGCTGACGTGGCGACCGACCATGAGCGAGGCCAGCTCGTCCTCGCTCGTACTCGGGCTGGTCGTGGAGACCGTGCGGCCGCGGCGGATCACCGTGATGCGGTCGGCGATCGCCTTGACCTCCTTCAGCTTGTGCGTGATGAACACAATGGACTTACCGGTCGCCTTGAGCGTGCGCATCACCTCGAGCAGTTCCTCGGTCTCCTGCGGGGTGAGCACCGCGGTCGGCTCGTCCAGGATGAGCAGATCCACCTCGCGGGTGAGCGCCTTGACGATCTCGGCCCGCTGCTGAACGCCGACCGGCAGGTCCTCCACGTAGGCGTCGGGGTCAACGTGCAGCCCGTACCGGCTGGAGATGTCGATGACGTCCTGACGGGCCCGACGGCGGTCGAGGAAGCCCAGGAACGGGCTGGTGACACGCTCGTTGCCGAGCATGACGTTCTCGGCCACGGTGAAGACTGGTACGAGCATGAAGTGCTGGTGCACCATGCCGATGCCGGCCGCGATGGCGTCGCGGGGGCTGCGGATCTGACGGGGTTGCCCGTCGACGAGAATCTGCCCTTCATCGGGCTGCAACAGTCCGTAGAGGACGTTCATCAACGTGGACTTGCCCGCGCCGTTCTCGCCGAGTAGAGCGTGGATCTCGCCCGGCTCGACGGTCAGGTCGATGTGGTCGTTGGCGACCAGGTCACCAAAGCGCTTGGTGATGCCGCGTAGTTCGAGTCTCAGCGGGCTCGCCTCCTCAGCCGTGTGCCGCCAGGCCCGGGTCGGGAGATGCTGGGACCGCTCCGGTGCCCGAGCCTAAGCCTGGGCGACCGGAGCGGCCAAGAGGAGGAGGCCAACCCAGCGGCCTCCGTCCGGTCCGGGCGGGACCGCCCGGACCGGACGCGGATGTCACTTCGGTTGGGCCGGCGAGGTGACCTGGACCTTGCCCGAGATGATGTCGGCCTTGAGCGTGTCCAGCTCGGCCTTGAGGGCCGCCGGGATCTTGCTGTCGAAGTCGTGGTACGGGGCGATCGAGACGCCGTTGTTGGCCAGCGTACCCAGGAAGCCGGCCTTGAGGTCGCCGCCGGAGAAGCCCTTGAGCACCGCGTCGCGCACCGCGTCCGGAATGTTCTTCACGACCGTGGTCAGGAAGGCGCCGCAGTTGGCCGCGTTGCTCTCGCAGCCGTCCACGTCGACCCAGATCACGCTGTACTGGCCGCTGGCCTTGGCCGCGGTGGCGGTGCCGAGCCCGGTGCCGCCGGCGACCGGCATGATCACGTCAGCGCCCTGCGCCACGAACGTGTCACTGATCTGCTTGCCCTTGGCCTGGTCGATGAAGCTCTCGGCGAACGTCCCGTTCTGGGTGCCCTTGTTCCACCCGAGCACCTGGACGCTCTTGCCCTTGGCCGTGTTGTAGTGGGCCACGCCGTCGGCGAAGCCGTCCATGAAGATCGTCACTGGCGGGATCTTGATGCCGCCGTACGTGGCGACCTTGCCGCTCTTGGACATGCCGGCAGCGAGGTAACCGGCGAGGAACGCCGCCTGGGCCGTGTTGAACTGCATCGAGTTCACGTTGGCCAGCGGGATGGATGCGTCCACAATGGCGAACTGTTGGTTCGGGTTAGCCGTCGCGACCTTCTGCGTGGCGTTGAACATCAGGCCACCGACGGCGAGGATGAAGTCGCACTTCTGCTGCACGAACCCGGTCAGGTTCGGCTCATAGTCGGATTCGGCCTTCGAGCTGACGTTCTTGATTTCGATGCTGGGCTGCTGCGCCTTGGCGTTCTGCAGGCCCTTCCATGCCGATGTGTTGAACGACCGGTCGTCGATGCCACCGATGTCGGTGACCATGCACGCGACGTACTTCTTGGCCGGCGTTGTGCTGCCGCCGCTAGGGGTGTTCGGCTTCGAACCGCACGCGGCGGCGGCAAACGTCAGCCCACCTACCGCGATCGCGGCGACAAGCCTGATCCCACGCGCAGAGCGCAAGAGGGTCTCCTTCCCATAGGCCCACCCCGTCTCCGGGCGTGGACTCAACTGGACGGGAGCGTACGCCCGCCGCCCGCCTCTCCGCGGAGCTTGGTCCGCGGCTCTGCCACGGCGTTACCCGCCCGTAATGCATCCGTGTCCCCGGGCGCCCGGGCAGGGGTCGCCCTTGAATGATACGCCGGATTTCTCCAGAGAAGACCGTTTCAGCGCCAGAAGACGGCAACTGCGGCATTCAATAGGGTGAGTCCGACGATGGCGATGAAGTGGCCCTTGTGCACCGCGTCCCGGCGCCGAGAAAAGAACACCATCGCCAAGATCGCCAGCGCGTTCACCCCTTTCACGGCGAGCTTCGCCGAGTCCGGTTCCTCCCCCTCGTCCCGGCCGAACGGTGCGGCCAGGACGACTCCGGTGACGACCTGGACCACCGCCCCCCAGAGCATGGCGGTATTGATCCGGATGGTGCCGGTCAGGTACTGGGCGACCGCCCCGCCCAGCAGCAGCGCAAACCCGACCAGGTGCAGGTAGAGCAGGACGTGTCGCAGCAGCTCCATACCGCGATCTTGGCCGATCGGCGGTCCTGTTGGCAACCCGGCGCTCGTCACCCCGGCAGGATGATGACGTGGACGGTACGAGCTCCGCCTCGAACGCAGCTCAGGCCTGGCGCGCCCAGCTCGCGGCCTGGGCCATCCCGGAAGACATCCTGGCCGCGGTCGCCGACTCGCCCTGGGTCATGCCGAGGGAGGTCTTCGCCCGCCGGGCCGATCAGAGCCTGGCCGCGCCGAGTGGGCCATCGTTCCGGCGAGCCAGCGAGGCGTTGCGGCCACACGGCACCGTGCTCGACGTCGGGGCCGGTGCCGGTGCGGCGAGCCTTCCCCTGGCCGAGCTCTGCGACCACCTGGTCGCCGTCGACGCCGATCCGGCGATGCTCGACGAGCTGCGGCAGCGGGCCGAACGCCTCGGGCTGGCCCACCGCATCGTCGAGGGTCGCTGGCCTGACGTGGCCGATGGGCTGGCGCCAGCCGACGTGGTGGTCTGCCATCACGTCGCCTACAACGCACCCGACCTCGACGCGTTCGCCGCCGCCCTGACCGCTCACGCGCGCCGTCGCGTAGTGCTCGAGCTGACCGCGGCGCATCCGTTGCGGCCACTCAATCCATTGTGGATGACCTTGCACGGGCTCGCCCGCCCCGCCGGGCCGACCGCCGAGGACGCCGCCGACGTGCTGCGTGAGATCGGCCTCGAACCGCGGACCGAGCGCTTCCCCCGGCCGCCCCGCTCGGAGTACGCCTCGTTCGACGCGCTCGTCGCGGTGACCCGCCGTCGGCTGTGCCTGCCGCCCGAGCGCGATCCCGACCTCGCCGACGCGCTGCGGCGCCTGGGCGTCGACCCCGAACACCCCCGCGATCTGGGCGCGACCGGCGACGAGCTGGTGACGCTGTGGTGGGACGTTAGTTAATCGGCTTGAGTCTCCGGCCACGGGAGACTCAACCATGGCCCTCATGCAGATCGGCGAGCTCGCCCGCCGCACCGGACTGTCGGTCAAGACCGTCCGGTACTACTCCGACCTCGGCATCGTGCCCGAGGCGGCGCGGACCGCGTCGGGCTACCGGCGCTACGACGGCACGGCCGTGGTCCGGCTGGAGTTCGTGCGCACCCTGCGCGAGCTCGGGCTCGACCTGGCCACGATCGGCCGGGTGCTGCGGCGCCAGGCCGACCTGGCCACCGTGGCGGCGTCGCACGCCGAGGCGCTCAGCGCGCAGATCCGCCTGCTGCGGGTCCAGCGCGCCGTGCTGCGGGCGCTGGCCCGCGGCAACCCCACTCCGGAAGAGGTAGATCGCATGAACCGCCTGGGCCAGGCGACCGCCGATGAGCGGCGCCGGATCGTCGAGGAGTTCCTCGACGCCATCT
>JBLNGJ010000577.1:0-14778 GCA_050264675.1 Micromonosporaceae bacterium | reverse complement strand
GTCCGGCCGATCATCGAGCACTGACGCCGTCAGCTCGACCGGCCCTGCGACAGCTCGACCGGCCCTGCGTCAGCTCGACCGGCCCTGCGTCAGCTCGGCCGGTCGCTCAGCTCAGCCGGGCCAGGCGCCGGGTCAGCAGGTCCCGCTCGGCCGGGTTGCTCGCCAACGCGAGCGCCCGCCGAGTGGCGACCGCCGCTTCCTCCGGGCGGTCCATCGCCCGCAGCAGCTCGGCCCGGGTGGCGTGCAACAGGTGGTATTCGCCGAGCTGGCCGGCGAGTGCGTCCACATCGGAGAGTGCCGCGGCCGGCCCGTCGGTGTAGCGCAGCGCGACGGCCCGGTTGAGCCGCACCACCGGCGACGGCATGAGCTCGAGCAGCAGATCGTAGAGCCCACGGATCGCCACCCAGTTCGTCCGCTCCGGCGAAGCGGCGAGCGCGTGCTGGGCCGCGATGCCAGCCTGCACCTGGTAGGGCCCGGGCCGGTTGCGGGCCACGGCCGCGCCCAGCCGGGCCACCGCGGTGGCGATGAGGTCGTGGTCCCAGCACTCGCGGTCCTGCTCCTCCAGCAGCACCAGCCGGCCCCATCCGTCGAAGCGGGTGGCCGCCCGCGCCTCGTGCAACTCCAACAGCGCGGCCAAGCCGGCCGCCTCCGGCTCACCCGGCATCAACGCGGCCAACTGGCGAGCCAGCCCCAACCCCTCGCCGGCCAGCTCGCGTCGGTGCGGCGCGGTTCGCCCGCTGGCCAGGTAGCCCTCGTTGAAGACGAGGTAGACCACGGCGAGCACGGCCGGCAACCGTTCGGCCAGATCAGCCGGGTCGGGTGGGTCGAACCGGACGCCCTTCTCGCGCAGCTGCCGCTTGGCCCGCACCAGCCGTTGCGCCATCGTCGGCACCGGCACCAGGAACGCGGCGGCTATCTCCTCAGTGGATAGACCGCTCGCCGCGTAGAGCGTGAGCGCCACCCGCGACGGCGTAGGCAGGGCCGGGTGGCAGCAGGCGAAGATCAGGCTGAGCCGGTCATCGCCGGTGGGCTCGGGCGGCGGGGCGGTGGCGAGCTGCACCAGCTTGTCCCGGCCGGTGGCGTCCCTTCGCACGGCGTCCAGCGCACGCCGCCACGCCGTGGTGACCAGCCAACCGGCCGGCTGGCTCGGCACCCCGTCGGCCGGCCAGTGCTTGAGCGCCTCGGCGAGCGCGTCCTGCAGCGCCTCCTCGGCCCGGTCGAAGTCACCCAACCGCCGGGCGAGCACACCGAGCATGCTCGCCGCGTCGGCGCGCCACACCCGCTCCAGGGTCGCCTCGACCTCACCCACGCCCACGAGTCTGCCCGCCCCCTGCGCCGATCATGAACTTAGGTTCCTTGTCGGCGGCGTGTCGCGGGCCGCAGCTCGTGATCGGCGCGTTCTTGTCGCCAGGCGGACGGTCAGCCCCGGGTGAGGGAGCGGGAGATGACCACACGTTGGATCTGGTTCGTGCCCTCCACGATCTGCAACACCTTCGCCTCGCGCATGTAGCGCTCGACCGGGTGGTCGGCGACGTAGCCGTACCCGCCGAGCACCTGTACCGCGTCCGTGGTGACCTGCATGGCCATGTCGGTGGCGAAGAGCTTGGCCTTGGCCGCCTCGACCGAGTACGGGCGGCCGGCATCGCGCAGCCGGGCCGCGTACAGCGTCAGCGCCCGGGCGGCCGAGACCTGGGTGGCCATGTCGGCGAGCAGGAACGCCAGGCCCTGCATCGTGATGATCGGTTGGCCGAACTGCTCCCGCTCGGCCGCGTACCGGGCGGCGTAGTCCAGCGCGGCCTGGGCCAGGCCGACCGCGCAGGCGGCGATGCCGAGGCGTCCGCTGTCCAGCGCCCGCATCGCGATCCGGAACCCGGTGCCCGACTCACCGACGAGCCGGTCAGTGCTGACCCGCGCGGAGTCGAAGGCGATCTGGGCGATCGGCGAGGAGCGCAGCCCCATCGTCTTCTCCCGGGCCTGCACCACGATGCCGGGCGTGGTCGCCTCGGCGAGCAGGCAGGAGATGCCGTCCGGCCCGGGGCCGCCGGTGCGGCAGAAGATGTTGTAGAAGTCGGCCACGCCAGCGTGGGTGATCCAGGCCTTGGTGCCGTCCACAATGTACTCGTCGCCGTCGAGCACGGCCCGGGTGGCCAGGGCCGCGGCGTCCGAGCCGCCCTGAGGTTCGGAGAGGCAGTACGCGCCGAGCAGCTCACCGCCGAGCATGTCCGGCAGGAACCGCTTGCGCTGCGCGTCCGTGCCGTGGGCGGCGATCGGGAAGCAGGACAGCGTGTGCACCGAAACCGCCTCGGCCACGGCCAGCCAGCGCCCGGCGAGCTCCTCGATCACCTGCAGGTAGACCTCGTACGGCTGGCCGCCGCCGCCGTGCTCCTCCGGGTAGGGCAGACCGAGCAGGCCGGAGCGGCCGAGCGTCCGGACGATCTCGCGGGGGAACTCGCCCCGCGCCTCGAAGTCGGCCACCCGCGGGGCCAGCTCACCATCGGCCAGCTCCCGGGCCAGCCCCAGCAGCGCGCTGGCTTCGTCGGTGGGCAGGACGCGCTCGACGTTCACGGTGGCCAGCTTAACGCTCGTTAGGTCAGTCGGCCTCGTACCCGATCAGCCAATGCAGGCCGTGGCGGTCGACGACCTCGACCAGGTGGCCATGGGGCGACCACGGCCACCCGACGATACCGTTCACCGTCTGATACCAATAGTGATACCATTCGCGCATGGCTATGACCCTGCGGTTGACTGACGAAGAAGCGGAGGTTCTGCGGCGGCGGGCCGCGCTGGAGCGCCGGTCCATGCAGGATGTCGCCCGCTCGGCCATCCGCGAGTACGTCGAGCAGCACAGCCGCGCGGACCTGCTCGACCGAGTGCTGGACGACCAGTTGCCACGCTATGCGGAGGCGCTGGACCGCCTCGGCCAGTGATCTATCTGACTTTGCCGGAGCTGCTGCACGTCGCGGAGCGCACGCTGGGATCCGGCTACACCCTCCGGGACGCCGGGTTGCTTGAGTCGGCCCTGGCCCGACCACAGACCGTCCTCTTCGGTGCCGAGGCCTACCCTTTGCCGCCGGAGAAGGCCGCCGCCCTACTGCACTCCATCACCCGCAACCACGCGCTCATGGACGGCAACAAGCGTCTCGGCCTGGCCGCGCTCATCGCTTTCCTCGGCATCAACGGACTCCGGCTGACGCTCACCAACGACGAAGCCTACGACCTCGTGATTGCGGTGGCCGCGGGCGAACTCGACTCCGTTCCGGAGATCGCCGATATTCTCCGCCTACACACTGAGCCATACGGATGACAGACGTGACTTCTCGACCGCTTCTCCTCGTCGACTCGGCGAGCCTGTACTTCCGGGCGTTCTTCGGCATCCCGGAGTCGGCCGCCCGGGCTCCCGACGGCACCCCGGTCAACGCAGTGCGGGGCTTCCTGGACTTCATCTCGACGCTGATCCGGGCCCGCCGGCCCGGCCGGCTCATCTGCGCCCTGGACGAGGACTGGCGCCCGGCCTGGCGGGTGACCCTTATCCCGTCGTACAAGACGCACCGGCTCGCCGCCGGCGGCGCCGGCCAGGGCGAGGGCGGGGTTGACGTGGAGGTCGTGCCGGATGCGCTGAGCGTGCAGGTGCCGATCATCCTGGAGCTTCTCGACGCGTTCGGCATCGTCGCGCTCGGCGCGGCCGGCTACGAGGCCGATGATGTGATCGGTACGCTCGCCGCCCGCGAACCCGGGCCGATCGAGGTGGCCAGCGGTGATCGCGACCTGTTCCAGGTCGTCGACGACGCGCGCGGGGTGCGGGTGCTCTACTGCGGTCGGGGTGTGGCCAAGCTCGAGGTCTACGACGCCGCCACGGTGCGGGCCAAGTACGGGGTGCCACCGGCGGCGTACGCCGACTTCGCGGCGCTGCGGGGCGATCCGAGTGACGGGCTGCCGGGTGTGCCGGGGGTCGGCGAGAAGACGGCGGCACGGCTGGTCGAGCGTTACGGCAGCCTGGACGCGATCGTGGCCGCCACCGCCGACCCGGCCGCGGGCTTCGCACCGGGGCTGCGCGGCAAGCTGGCCGACGCTCGCGACTACCTGGCCGTGGCGCCCACGGTGGTCCGGGTGGCCCGCGACATCGCCCTACCGGCGGTGGACGCGACGCTGCCGGCGGTGCCGCGCGACGCCGACCGGCTCATCGGGCTGGCCCAGCAGTGGGGCGTCGCCGGTGCGGTGCGCCGGCTCGTCGACGCGGCGAGCGCGGCCTGACGCTTGGCGCGGTGAAAGGAGGGGCACCGTATTAACGCCTGGGCGTTAATACGGTGCCCCTCCTTTCAACCAACACGGAGGACTAGCGGACCGGGCGCGGTACGAACGACGACGGAGTGCTCCGGATCGCCGGACGGTCGGACGACGCCGTGCCGCCGGGGCGGGCGCCGCCCTCCGTGATGTCACCGGTAGGTGGGCCGTCGGTGCCGGACCGGTTGATCAATGCCGAGGCGAGCGTGATCACGACCGCGATGACGAAGATCGCGATGGGGGCGAGGAACGTGATCGGCGTGATGCCCTCGGCCGGCCGGGCGGTCTCCTGCACCAAGACGCGCAGCGCGTACATGCCCGTGTAGTGCATGCCGCAGACGGCCAGGCCCATGATGAGCGCGGCGACCAGGATGGCGCTGCCCCGCTGCAGGTTGACGGTGAACCACAGGGCAACCGTCGCGGCGACGACCGCGATGATCACCGAGAGTGCCACCAGCGTGGAGTCGTAGGACTGGATGCCGGCGACGCGCATGGCCGCCATCCCGGTGTAGTGCATCGCGGCGACGCCGACCCCGGTGAACACTCCCGCTATCATGATCTTGAACGCGCTCGGCTGACCGAAGCCGACGATGAACAGGCCGATGCCGACCACCACCATGGCGGTGATCCAGCTGGCCACGGTGACCGGAATGTCGTAGCGCACCGACTGCCCCGGCACACTGAAGCCGATCATGGCCATGAAATGCATCACCCAGATGCCCGTACCCCCGATGCTCCAGGCCGCGAGCACGAGCCAGCGGGCGCGTACACCGGTGTCGGTGACCGCGCGGGCCCGGGCGGTGCAGACCAGCCCGAGCATGGAACCGACCACGGACAGGGCGTACGACAGCGTCGGAGTGAGCCACCCGTAGGTGAAGTGCTCCACGTGAACCGGCATGGGTCGACCTCCCGCCCCGACAGCATCCGCACGCGATCGTGCATGTCTTCCTCGGCAAAGACAAGGGCCAGGACCAGCCATTTCATCTGGTGAACGCATTGGTGCGCCGAGTCATCGGCCGCCACCAGACCCGACCATCGACGGTCGGGGATGCCAGCCATCGACCAAACGCCCGGCCGGGCCGACCGGGCCGTAGGGCCGATCGGGTCATAAAGCCGCTCCGGCCATCGGCCCCGAACTATAGGCCGACCGAGCTGTAGGCCAGCACGCCGCGGCTGAGCGAGGTCATCGCCTGGCGCGCCGTGGCTCGAAGCGGCGAACTGGTGCCGACCGCCTCGGCCAGCTGCCCGAGCAGGTCGACCACCTGGCGGGCCCAGCGCACGAAGTCCCCGGCCGGCATCTCCACCTCGGCTGTGCTCGCGAGCACCTTGGCGAGCGTCTCGCCGCGGGCCCACCGGTAGATCGGCCAGACGAAGCCGAGGTCGACCTCGCGGGTGACCTGCAGGCCGCGAGCGGCCTCGTCGGCCTCCAGCTCCGACCAGATCTTCATGGTCGCCTCGATCGCGTCGCCGACCGCGCCGCGCGGCACCGCCGCCCGTTCGTCGGTGTCCCGCCGGGCCTCATAGATCACCACGGAGACCGCCGCAGCCAGCTCGGCCGGGGCCAGGCCGTCCCAGACGCCGCGGCGCAGGCACTCGGCGACCAGCAGATCGGCTTCAGTCCAGATCCGGGCCAGCGTCCGCCCGGCGTCGGTGACCGTGCCGGCCGGGCCAAGGTAGCCGCGGGCCTGCAACAGCTCGCAAACCCGGTCGAAGGTACGGGCGAGCGAGCCGGTCCGGCTGGCCACCTTCTCCTGTAGCGCCTCGGTGTCGCGGGTGAGCCGGGCCGCCCGCTCGGCCCAGCGGGCGTGCTCCTCCCGGTCGGGGCAGGCGTGGCAGGGGTGGCGGCGCAGCTCGGCGCGCAACCGGACGAGCTCGGCATCCTCACCGTCGCCGCGGCGCGAGCGGGCTGGCCGCTGCGCCGGCGTATGGTCGGCGGCCGACTGGCGCAGCGCGGCGGCGAGATCACGGCGCTCCTGGGGCGAGCGGTGGTTGAAATGCTTGGGCACCCGGACCCGGGCCAGCGTCTCCACCGGAGCGGTGAAATCGGCCGCGCCCAGCCGCCCGGCCCAGCGGTCCTCGGTCAGGATCAGCGGCCGCGGGTCGCCGAAGCCCGTCACCCCCGGATCGAGCACCACGGCCAGGCCGGCCCGGCGCCCGGTGGGCACCCGGATGACATCGCCGACCTTCAGCCGCACCAACGAGTCGACCGCGGCCGCCCGGCGGCTCGCCGCCGAGGTGCGGGCCAGCATGCGTTCCCGCTCGGCGATGCGGGCGCGGATGTCGAAGTACCCGGCGAAGTCACCGACATCGCAGCCCATCTCGCGCGTGTAGATAGCGAGCGTCTCCTCGTTGCGCTGCACCTGCCGGGCGATGCCGACCACCGAGCGGTCGGCCTGGAACTGCGCGAACGATGACTCCAGCAGCTCCCGCGCCGCGGCCGGGCCGAGCGCGCTGACCAGGTTGACCGCCATGTTGTAGGACGGGCGGAAGCTCGACCGCAGTGGGTAGGTGCGGGTCGAGGCGAGCCCGGCGACGTGGCGCGGGTCGATCTCGGGCGCCCAGATCACCACCGCGTGCCCCTCGACGTCGATGCCTCGCCGTCCGGCCCGCCCGGTGAGCTGGGTGTACTCGCCCGGGGTGAGGTCGACGTGGGCCTCGCCGTTGAACTTGACCAACCGTTCCAGCACCACGCAGCGGGCCGGCATGTTGATGCCGAGGGCGAGCGTCTCGGTGGCGAAGACCGCCTTGACCAGGCCGCGGACGAAGAGCTCTTCGACCACCTCCTTGAACGCCGGCAGCAGGCCGGCATGGTGGGCGGCGAGCCCACGCTCCAGTCCGTCCAGCCACTCCCAATAGCCGAGCACGGTGAGATCCTCGGCCGGAATCGTGGCGGTACGGGCCTCCACGATCCGGCGGATCTCGGCGCGCTCGTCCGGGTCGGTCAAGCGCAGGCCGGCATGCAGGCACTGCTGTACGGCGGCGTCGCACCCGGTGCGGCTGAAGATGAAGACGATCGCCGGCAGCAGGCCCTCGCGGTCGAGCCGCTCGACCACGTCCGGGCGGGACGGGCCGCGCCGGCCCCGCCCGACCCGGCCACGGCCGTCGAAGTCGGTCCGACGGGTCAGCTCGCGGGTGTGGCGCAACAGCTCCGGATGCACCTCGTGCATCTGTGCCGCGGTGGCATCGTGGAACAGGTCGAACATGCGCTTGCCGGCGAGCATGTGCTGCCACAACGGCACCGGCCGATGCTCGCTGACCACCACCTCGGTGTGCCCGCGTACGGTGACCAGCCAGTCGGCGAACTCCTCGGCGTTGGAGACGGTGGCCGACAGGGAGACCAGAGTCACCGACTGCGGCAGGTGGATGATCACTTCCTCCCAGACCGCGCCGCGGAACCGGTCGGCCAGGTAGTGCACCTCGTCCATCACCACGTAGCCGAGGTCGCGCAGTGCCGGGGAGCCGGCGTAGAGCATGTTGCGCAGCACCTCGGTGGTCATCACGACCACCGGCGCGTCGCCGTTGATCGAGTTGTCGCCGGTGAGCAGGCCGACCTTCGCCGGCCCGTGCCGAGCCACCAGATCGTTGTACTTCTGGTTGGACAGCGCCTTGATCGGCGTCGTATAGAAGCATTTGCGGGCCCGGCGCAACGCGAGGTGTACGGCGAACTCACCGACCACGGTCTTGCCGGCACCGGTCGGCGCGCACACCAGTACGCCACTGCCCCGCTCGAGCGCCTCGCAGGCGTCGCGCTGGAACGGGTCGAGCTCGAACTCGACGCCGGCGGTGAACTCGGTGAGGTCCGGCAGACGCTGCGCCCGCTCGGCTCGACGACGGGCCGCGGCGTACCGCTCAGCGGGGCTCGTCATACCCAAAAGGCTACGGTGGGTTGACCAGACCTGCCGGCAATGACCCGGTGCGCGGCGCCGCCCACCTCGGGGGCCTGGGTATGGTGCTCGGCGTGCCGGAAGACTTGCCGCACCAGCGCGGTCGCTTCGCCGCCGTGCTGATGGACTTTCACGGCACGATCGCCCAGGTCGAGGACGCGGTCGAGTGGGTGCTCGCGGCGGCGGCCGTGTGCGGCGTGGCCCTCGACCCGCGGCGGGCCACCGCGCTCGCCGACCGGCTGGTCACCGCCGGCCGGGCCGGCGGACCGCGGCCGGCCCGGATCCCGCCGCACCTGGCCGAGTGCTACGCCGAGCGCGACCTCACGCCACACTCCCATCGGGCCGCCTACGCCGGCCTCGCGGCCACCGTCGAGGCGGGCATCGACGGGCTGCCCGAGGCCCTCTACGAGCGGCTACTGCGGCCCGAGGGGTGGCGGCTCTACGCCGACGCCGAGTCCACCCTGCAGGCGCTGGCGGCCGCCGGTATCCCGATCGCCGTGGTGAGCAACATCGGCTTCGATATCCGCCCGCTCTGCGACACGCTGGGCATCGCGCAGTACGTGAGCGCCTGGGTGCTCTCGTTCGAGCTGGGCCGGTGCAAGCCGGACCCGGCGATATTCCGCCACGCCTGCCAGGTGCTCGGCATCGAACCCGAGCAGGCGCTCATGGTCGGCGACACGCCGTCCGACGCCGCCGCCGTGGACGCCGGCTGCCGCGCCCTCGTGCTCCCGGCCGGGCCGCCGGGTGCCATCAACGGCCTCGCGCTGGCGCTCTGCCTGGCCCTCGGCCCACCGGCCTAGGGGCTCAGGCGCTGAGCAGCGTCAGCGCGGCCGGCATCGCCGTCACCGTCACCGGCAGCGAGCACGCCCGTTCACCGTCCACGTAGGACGTGATGCTGTCGGCCGCGATCTCGACCGTGCGGGCGCGGTACGTGGTGACCATCGGGTGGGTCACGTGGGTTCCTTTGTAGACTCGGGGCTGCAGGCGCAACAACGTGGTGCGGGAGATCGGCCCGGCCACCACAATGTCCAGCGTGCCATCGGTGGCGTCGGCCTGCGGGCACATCCGCATGCCGCCGCCGTAGCAGGCGGTGTTGCCGACGGCGACGAGGACCGCGTCGACCTCCAGCGGCTCGCCGTCGAGGACGATGCGGTAACGGCGCGGGCGCAGCCGCAGCAGCTCGGCGAAGATGGCGAGGTCGTAGCGGCGGCGGCCCTTGGGCCAGCGCATCGCGTTGGCCCGCTCGTTGACGATCGCGTCGAAGCCGGCCCCGAGCACCGCGGCGAACCAGCGCTGATAGCCGCCCGGACCGGTGAGCCGGGCCAGGTCGATCGGGCGAGTCCGGCCGGTGCGTAGCGCCTCGGCCACGGCCCGGGCTGCGGCGACCGGCTGTGCGGGCACGCCGACCTCGCTGGCGAAGTCGTTGCCAGTGCCGGCCGGCACCACCCCGAAGGGCACCGAGGTGCCGGCGACCGCCTGCACGGCCACGTGCACGGTGCCGTCACCGCCGACGGCGACGAGCGCGTCGGCGCCGCCAGCCACCGCCGCCTGGCAGGCCGCGGATGCTTCGGCGACGCTGCCCGCCTCGAGCACGCGTATGTCAGTGCCGCTGGTCCGCAACGCGGCGAGCACCTCCTGCACCAGCTCGCGGTGCCGACCGCGCCCCGCGGTCGGGTTCACCATGACCACCACCTCACCGGCGTGGCTCATTGGGGTTCGACCGGAGCGGGCGGCTCGACGGGACGGACCGGCTCGATCGGCGCCACGTCATCCAGCGGAGAGGCCTCGTCGTCGGCGACGCTGGCGGACGCCGCGGCGCGGCGGGCCCGTCGGCGGTCGTTGAGGTAGGCCACGCCGACCGCGGCGAAGTAGAGCACCGCCATGCACAGGGCCAGCGCGGTCATGCCGAACGGGTCCGGCGTAGGGGTGACCAGGGCGGCGAAGAGGAACATCAGGAAGATCGCGATCCGCCACCAGCCGAGCAGCCGTCGGGCGCTGAGCACGCCGGCGAAGTTGAGCATCACCACGATGAGCGGAAACTCGAAGGCCGCCCCGAAGAGCAGCATCACGCTGGTGACGAAGTCGAAGTAGCCGGTGAGGCTGGCCGTGAGCACGTACTCCGGGTTCAGGTTGAGGAAGAACGAAAGGCTTTTCTCCACCACGAAGTGCGCCAGCGCCACGCCGAGCACGAACAGCGGCACCGCGACCGCGACGAACGCGTAGGTGAAGCGGCGCTCCCGCCGGTGCAGACCCGGGGCGATGAACGCCCACAGCTGGTAGAGCCAGATCGGTGACGAGAAAACCAGGCCGAGGTAGAGGGCGAGCTTGAGCTGAAGCGTGAACGGGTCGGTGATGCCGCCGACGTTGAAGCTGCAGCCCCGGCTCGGGTTGTGGGTGATCATGAAGTCGCAGTACGGCCGGTTGAGGTAGCTCAGCACGCCCTTGGCGAAGAACCAGCCCACCACGGCGCCGACGATGATGCCCAGGCAGGCGCGAAAGAGCCGGGTCCGCAGTTCCCGGATGTGCTCGATCAGGGTCATCGACCCTTCGGCGGCGCGTTGGAACTGGTTTGGGCGCCGCCCCTTGCGCAGGTTCACGGCCGGGCCGCGGTCAGTTGTCGCGGACGCGGCGGGGTGGTTCGTTCAGCGGCGAGGGCTCGTCGTCGGAGAGGTGCGGCAGTGGCGCCCGCCCGGACTGGGCCTCGGCCTTACCAGTCACGTCGTCGTCGGCGAGACCCCGCGTCTCGGCTTTGATGATCCGCATGGAGCGGCCGAGCGCGCGGGCGGCATCGGGCAACCGCTTGGCGCCGAACAAGAGGATCAACACCACCGCAAGCACGATGATGTGCCACGGCTTAACAGCACCGCTCATGGCACCATCCTACGTGCGGCGCCGACGCTCGGCACCCGACCAGGCAGCGCGGGCTTCGCGGATGACGGCCACCGACGCCCGCACGTCGTCGGCCGAGTCGCGCAGGTCGGTGGAGCGCTCCTGGGTCAGCGCGAGGGTCTCCGTCAGCTCGGCCGCCCGCTCCTGCAGCCGCTCGGCACCCTTCTGCAACGCCTGCGCCTGCTCGGCCCGCAGCTGCAGACGCCGCTGGGCGCGCTGCAGGGCCGGTAGATGCTCGGCCACCGCCACCACCGCGCCGACGAGGATCGCCAGGGCGAGCACCACCAGCCCCAGGGAGATCCAGCCGGCCATGGCCCGACTCTACCGAGCGGGCCGGACACTCCGGACACCGCACGGCTCGGAGCGGCTAGGACGTATTTCTGGATCTTCAGCGTGCCCGCAGGCACCTTGGCTGTGCGCCTGCCATTGCCGGTCCCGCCGCGGCCGCGTTGCTCGCCAGGCTGACCCAGAAAGCCCCGACCCAACCCGCGCACGTCCAATGCCCTATCGCGGCTCGATGATGATCCGGCAGATCATGCCAACCACAGATCATGCTGGATCATCATTTCGTCCCGATGACGGCGGCGCTGGTTACAGGAACGCGGGTACGGGCGATCCGCCGGCCCGGGCCCCGCGGCCGCCGGGTCTTCGCGACCGAAGCGGGATAAGGATCGTCGCCAGCACCGCCCCGATGGGGATGACGTTGCGGGTGATGGCCTCAATAGGCGGCAAGGGCGGCCCGGGCCTCCCGGCGGACCGCCTCGGCGAGCTCCACCGGGGCCACCACGGTGACCTCCGGCCCCAGGCCGAGCACGAGCCGTCGGGCCCACTGCAGGTCGGAGGCGCGCAGGCTGACCAGCCACTGCTCGGCCGACTCCTCCACCACCTCTTCGCAGCGGTAGTACTCGGTGATCCAGCGCGCCCAGCGGCCCACCCGCAGCACCACCAGCGGCAGCTCTTCGCTGGGATGGAAGATGCCGTCGCTCACGTCGGTGGGCAGAGCCTGCGGTGGCGCCGCGGCCGGCTCGTCGAGCTCGGTGCAGGCGTCGATGCGGTCGACCCGGAACAGCCGCACCGCCTCGGCCCGCCGGCACCACGCCTCGAGGTAGCCGCGCCCCTCGACGACCAGCACCCGCATCGGATCCACCACGCGCTCACTCAGCTCGTCGCGGGTGGCGGTGTAGTAGGTCAGGCGGACGGCGTGCCCGCGCTGCACCGCGCCGTTGAGCTCGGCCAGGCGCTCCTCCCCGGCGCGCAGCCGCACCGCGACCGGTGGCACGCCAGCGGCCGCGTCGCCGGCCGCCGACTCGATCTTCGCCAGGGCTCGCTCGACCGCGACCCGTTCCTGGGCGCCGGGCACCTCGGCGAGCATGCGCAGCGCCACGATGAGCGCGAGCGCCTCGTCCTGGGTCAGCCGCAACGGCCGGTTGATGCCCGCGTCGTAGGTGATGGTCACCCGGTCGCCGTCGAAGGCCATGTCGATCAGGTCGCCCGGGCCGTAGCCGGGCAGGCCGCAGACCCAGAGCAACTCCAGATCCTCGCGCAGCTGACGTTCGCTCACGCCGAGGTCCTCGGCCGCCTCGGCGAGCCGGATGCCGGGCCGGGCCAGCAGGTACGGCACGAGGTTGAGTAGGCGGGCCAGCCGCTCCCCGCCACCACGCTCGGCGGTCATACCGCCGCCTCCGCGGAAGAAAGTGCGTCGGCGGCGAGATCCTGCAGCCGGGCCATCGCCGCCTTGCGCACATCGTCCGGACCGAGCACGACCACATCGGAGCCGTACCCGACCAGCCAGTGGGCCAGGCCCTCAGGCTCGGCGTAGCGCAGCACCACCCGGTCGCCCTCGGGGCCCGGCACGATCTCCTCGGCCCACCGGCGCACCCCCGCCGCCCGTCCGGGCCGCACCAGCACGCTGGCCCGACCCGGCCGCTCGATCGGCCCGCTCCAGCGGGCCACGTAGCTGATCAGGTCCAGGTTCTCCGGCCGGTCGAACGCGTCGGGCTCGCCGACCGCGCTGACCCCGCCCACGACCCGGGAGAGCCGGAAGCAGCGCGGGGCCTGCCGATCCAGGTCGTGACCGACCACGTACCACCGGCCGCGCCAGCAGACCACGCCCCATGGCTGCAGCCGTCGGCGGGTCGGCGCGTCATCCTCGGGTGGGCGGTAGTCGAAGGTGACCACCCGCCGTTCCCGGGCGGCCGTCTGCAGCGGTCCGAACGCCGGATCGACCCGCACCACCGGCTCCACCCCGAGGGTGGCCTGCGAGTCGACCTCCACCCCGGCGGCGCGCAGCTTGTGCAGGCCCGACGTGGCCGCGGCGGCCAGCCCGGCGTGCTGCCAGAGCCGGGCGGCGATGCCGACCGCGGCGGTCTCGTCGGGCTCGAGGTGGATGTCGGGCAGGGCGTAGTCACGGCGGGCGATCCGGTAGCCCGGTTCGGTGTCGAAGGCGCTGCCGGTGCCGGTCTCCAGCGGCACACCCAGGTCCCGCAGCTCGGCCTTGTCCCGTTCGAACTTGCGCTGGAAGGCCTCGTGCTCGCGGGGGTCGTCGGGGTCGTGCTCATATCCCGGCACGGTCGCGGCGATCTGCGCCGCGGTGAGGAAGCGCCGCGTGGAGAGCAGACAGATCACCAGATTGACCAGCCGCTCGGTACGGGTGCGGGACACGTCCCCGACGTTAACAGCGCGGCCGGCCCCGGGCTCGCCGCATCGCCCTGAGTTAGCGTTGCCGCGTGGTGATCTGGCGGACGGGACGGGTGAGCCGGGTGCGCGGCCGGTGGCGCGGTGCGCTCGAGCTCGAGGTGGACCTGTCGCGTCGCGCCGACGACGACCCCGAGTCGGTCCGGGCGCTGGCCTACCCCGCCCTGGTGGGCGAGGCCGGGCCGGGCGATCTGGTGCTGCTCAACCTCAACGCACTACGGCTGGGACTGGGCACCGGCGGGTACGCGTTCGTGGTCGCGTTGCCGGAGCGGCTGCCACCCGACCCGCCGGCCGACACGCCGGGGCACATGGTCAAGGCCCGGTACACCCCGTTGCAGGCGGTGGTGCTCGCCGCCGAAGACCCGGCCGCGCCGCACCACGACGCCCTGGCCGGTCGGGGTGATCTCGGTGGGCTGCCGGTGGTCACCGCCGATCTGCACTCGGCCCTGCCGGCCGTGCTCGCCGGCGTGCAGGACGCCCGTCCGCAGGCCCGGGTGGCCTACGTGATGACCGACGGCGGTGCCCTGCCGGCGTGGTTCTCCCGGACGCTCGCCGCGCTCACCGACCGGCTGGCCGGGGTGGTCACCGTCGGTCAGGCCTTCGGCGGTGACCTGGAGGCGACGAACGTGCACGCCGGGCTTCTCGCCGCCCGCTATGGGCTCGGCGCCGACGTGGCGGTGGTGGCGCAGGGGCCGGGCAATCTCGGCACGGGCAGCGAGTGGGGCTTCTCCGGCACCGCGGTCGGCGAGGCGGTCAACGCCGCGGCGGTGCTCGGTGGCCGGCCGGTCGGCGCGCTGCGGATCTCCGACGCCGACCCGCGCGACCGGCACCACGGCCTGTCGCACCACAGCCTCACCGCGTACGGCCGGGTCGCGCTGGCCGGTGCGGACCTGGTGCTGCCGGCCGAGCTGCCCGAGACGCTCGCCATGACCGTGCCGGATGCGCTGGCCCCGTTGTGCCCGCCGCACCGGCTGGTGCGGGTCAGCGCGGCCGGACTCGACGCCGCCCTGCGCGCGCTGCCGCTCAAGCT
>JBLNGJ010000576.1:0-2651 GCA_050264675.1 Micromonosporaceae bacterium | reverse complement strand
TAGTGGGTGGCGCGCGGGTTTCGGTGATAGGCCGGTGGTGCGCCGGGGCGGCCACACCACACCGATACCGTTCCGGGGATGGCGGCGAGCGCGCCGTCCAGCGCGGCCAGGTGCGGCGGTGTCGTCATGCCGCCTCCTCCGCTGAGGAGAGCGCGTCGTCGGTCATTTGCCGCCTCCTCCTCTCATCCCGGGGCACTTTCCTTGATTTCGCCCCTACGTGTCGAGGTGTTGGGGCGGCTTTCGTGAAGTTGCCCGTGCCACTCACGCCCCGTGCCACTCGCGCCCCGGGCCAGCCGCGTTACGGGCTGCGCTGATCCTGCCGCTAACCGAGCGTGGGCCGCTGGTCGACGATCCGGCGCATCTTGCCGACCGAACGCTCCACCGAGCCGGGCGCGACGACGGTGACCACGACCGTCACGCCGGTGCTGTCCTTGACCCGGCCGGAGAGCTCCGTGGCGAGGCGCGCGGCATCGGCCTCGGTCAGCTCGGTGCGCGACTCGACCCGCACCTCGAGCTCGTCGAGGCGTTCGGGTCGGGTGAGCACACACTGGAAATGCGGGGCCAGCTGCGGCACCCGCAGAATCAGCTCCTCGATCTGGGTGGGGAACAGGTTCACCCCACGGATGATCATCATGTCGTCGCTGCGCCCGGTCACCTTCTCCATCCGCCGCAGGCCCGGCCGGGCCGTGCCTGGCAGCAGCCGGGTGAGATCGCGGGTGCGGTAGCGGATGACCGGCAGCGCCTGCTTGGTGAGCGAGGTGAAGACCAGCTCGCCGGCCTGCCCGTCGGGCAGCACCTCGCCGGTGGCCGGGTCGACGATCTCGGGGTAGAAGTGGTCCTCCCAGATGTGCAGGCCGTCCTTGGTCTCGACGCATTCGTTCGCCACGCCGGGACCCATCACCTCGGAGATGCCGTAGATGTCGACCGCGTGCATCTGGGTCCGCTGCTCGATCTCGGCGCGCATGTCATCAGTCCACGGTTCGGCGCCGAAGATGCCCACCTTCAACGACGTGCCGCCCGGGTCGACCCCTTGGCGCTGCATCTCATCGATGATGGTCAGCATGTAGGACGGTGTGACCATGATGACATCCGGGCGGAAGTCGACGATGAGCTGCACCTGCCGCTCGGTGACGCCGCCCGACATCGGGATCACCGTGCAACCCAGCCGTTCGGCCCCGTAATGCGCGCCCAGCCCACCGGTGAAGAGGCCGTAGCCGTACGCGACGTGCACGATCATCCCGGGCCGGCCGCCGGACGCGCGGATCGAGCGCGCCATCAGGTTGGCCCATGTGTCCAGGTCGTCGCGGGTGTAGCCGACGACGCTCGGCTTCCCGGTGGTGCCGCTCGAGGCGTGCACCCGCACCACCTGCTCGCGCGGCACCGCGAACATCCCGAACGGGTAGTTCGCGCGCAGATCCTGCTTGGTGGTGAACGGGAAGGCGGCCAGGTCGGCGAGATCCTTCACGTCCTCCGGGCGGGCGCCGACCTCGTCGAAGGCCCGCCGGTAGAAGGGCACGTTCGTGTACGCGTGCCGCAGCGTCCACTGTAGACGATCTAGCTGGAGCGCGGCGACCTCGTCCCGGCCGGCGAGCTCGATCGGCTCCAGATCACCCGGCTTCGGGCGCAGATCGGGCAGGACCACCGCCGTGCCTCCTATCCTCTGGCGCAGTATGGCACCACGCCGCCGGGCCTCGGCCAGCCGCGCCAGTCAGGTCTGGTGCTTGCGGCGAGCGGCCAGGCGTCCCCGTTCATTCTGGTCGAGGATCACCTTGCGCAGCCGGATCGCCTGTGGCGTGGCCTCCACGCACTCGTCCTCGCGGCAGTACTCCAGCGCCTGCTCGAGCGAGAGTCGCCGCGGCGGGATGAGCCGCTCCAGCTCCTCGCCGGTGGACGAGCGGATGTTGGTGAGCTTCTTCTCCTTGGTGATGTTCACGTCCATGTCGTCGGCGCGCGAGTTCTCCCCGACGATCATCCCTTCGTACACCTCGGTGGTCGCCTCGACGAAGAGCGAGCCGCGCTCCTGCAAATTGAACATGGCGTATGAGGTGGCCAGCCCGGCCCGGTCGGCGACGAGCGAGCCGGTCGGCCGGGTGCGCAGGTCGCCGAACCACGGCTCGTACGCCTCGAAGACGTGGTGCAGGATGCCGGTGCCGCGGGTCTCGGTGAGGAACTCGGTGCGGAACCCGATCAGGCCCCGCGCGGGCACCAGCCACTCCATCCGGATCCAGCCGGTGCCGTGGTTGACCAGTTGCTCCAACCGACCCTTGCGGGCGGCCAGTAGCTGGGTGATGGCGCCCAGGTAGTCCTCGGGCGCGTCGATCGCGACGCGCTCCACGGGCTCGTGCACCTTCCCGTCGACCTCGCGGGCGACCACCTGGGGCTTGCCGACAGTCAGCTCGAAGCCCTCGCGCCGCATCAGCTCGACGAGCACCGCCAGTTGGAGCTCGCCGCGGCCCTGAACCTCCCAGGTGTCCGGCCGCTCCGTCGGAACGACGCGGAGCGAGACGTTGCCGATCAGCTCCTGGTCGAGCCGCTGCTTGAGCATGGGCGCCGTGAGCTTCGAGCCCTCCTGCCCGGCCAGCGGCGAGGAGTTGATCCCGAGCGTCATCGCGAGGCTCGGCTCGTCGACCTCGACGAGCGGCAGCGGGCGC
>JBLNGJ010000575.1:0-3763 GCA_050264675.1 Micromonosporaceae bacterium | reverse complement strand
AAAATGCGCATTGCCCGGCAGACGATCCCGCGGGTCGCCATTGAGCACAGCATCAGAAACCGCATGGCGCACCCGCGCCACCAGCTCATCACGCAGCACGCCAACACTCATCGCGTACTCGTGCTGGCTCTTGACGGCGATCTCGACGGCGACCGCGAATGCCACGATGCCGGCCACGTCGAGCGTGCCCGAGCGCACATCGCGCTCCTGCCCGCCGCCGTGCAGCAGCGGGGTGCACCGGGTGTCGCGGTTGAGCAGCAGGGCGCCCACGCCCATCGGGCCGCCGAGCTTGTGCCCGGTGGCGGTGAGGGCGGCCGCGCCCGAAGCGGCGAAGTCGACCGGCACCTGACCGATGGCCTGGATCGCGTCGGTGTGCAGGGGCACGCCGTGCTCGGCCGCGAGCGTGGCCAGCTCGACGACCGGTTGGATCGTGCCCACCTCGTTGTTGGCACACATGCAGGTGACCAGGGCCACCCCGTCGCGCTCGAGCTCGGCCCGCACCGCGGCGACAACGACCCGACCCTGCCCGTCCACCGGCAGCCAGGTCACGTCGGCGCCCTCGTGGCACTCGAGCCACCGCACCGCGTCGAGCACCGCGTGATGCTCCACCGACGAGGCGAGCACACGCGCGGGCGCGCCGGCTTCGCGGCGGGCCCAGAAGATGCCTTTGACGGCGAGGTTGTCGCTCTCGGTGCCGCCGCCGGTGAAGATGACCTCACTTGGCCGCGCGCCGAGCGCGGCGGCGATGCGCTCCCGGGCCTCCTCGACGAGCCGGCGGGCGGTGCGGCCGGGCGCGTGCAGGGAGGATGCGTTGCCGACGCTGCGCGCGGTAGCGGCATACGCCTCGATTGCCTCTGGAAGCATCGGGGTGGTCGCCGCGTGATCGAGGTACGCCATCATCGCCAAGCCTATCCGCTGGGTCCGATAACACCGGACGGACGCGAGCCGCCGGCCGGCGCCTGCGCGTTGGACGGCCCCCTGGCCGGACCGGCGACGACGACGCTATGGACAACGATGCCTGTAACTAGCTACAAAGACTCCGACCGTAGTCGGAGGAGGAGTAGTCGATGTTGCGCGCGTTCTTCGGCCACCACAAAGCGGCCACGACATGGGCCAGGAACATCCTCCGGGACGCATCGGTCGCCCTGCGGCTGAACATGCAGGTCGTGCACACCGCTCCCGACTGGGCCGGGTACGACAGCCTCGGTGACTGGGCGCGGGCCCGCCAGCCGGACATTCTGGTGTTGACCAACGCCCGCCGCGAAGACGTCGAGACGCTGCCCGAACTGCGCGGCGTGCACGTGATCCGGGATCCCCGCGACATCTTGGTCTCCGGCTACTTCAGCCACCGCAACAGCCACCCCGAGGTCGTCGACGGGGTGGCCTGGGAGGCGCTGCCGCCGCATCGCCGGCACCTGCACGAGGTCGGGCACGACGAGGGTCTGCTCGCCGAGCTGGACTTCATCACGCCGTACATCGAGAGCATGTCGACCTGGAGCTACCACCGCCCGGACGTGCTCGAGCTGCGGATGGAGGACCTTATCGCCGATCCGCACCGGGCCTGGCGGCCGATCTTCACCCAGTTCCAGCTCGACTCCCCCGACCCGGTGGCCACCGATGTGCTGCGCTGGGCGGTAGCCCGCTGGAACCTCGCCGGCCGCCACCGCACCCCGGTGCTGGGTTACCTTCGCCGCCACCTGCCCGGCTTACCGCTGCACCGGCTGCCGGCCAGCTACCTCGACGAGGTGGTCGAGCGCTACTCCTTCGCCAGCCTCACCGGCGGACGCCCGGTCGGGCAGGAGGACGAGGGCCACCACTACCGTCGCGGGGTCGCCGGAGACTGGCGCAACCACCTCAAGCCCGTGCACCTGCAGGCCTTCCGCGACCGCTTCGGCGACCTGGTCGAACGGCTCGGCTACGAGTGGTGACTGGGCTCGGCGGCGCCAGCTAGGCCCGGCGGCGGCGCAGCTCCTCGATCGCCTGCGGGAGGATCTTGAACAGGTCACCCACGACGCCGAGATCGGCCAGCTCGAAGATGGGCGCCTCGGCGTCCTTGTTGACCGCGACGATCGTCTTCGAGGTCTGCATGCCGGCCCGGTGCTGGATGGCCCCGGAGATGCCCACCGCCACATACAGCTGCGGCGAGACGGTCTTGCCGGTCTGCCCGACCTGGAACTGGTGCGGATAGAACCCGGAGTCGGTGGCCGCCCGCGAGGCCCCCACCGCCGCGCCGAGCAGGTCGGCGAGCTCCTCGACGAGCTTGAAGTTGTCGGCGCTGCCCACACCACGGCCGCCGGAGACCACGATCGAGGCCTCGGTCAGCTCGGGCCGCGCACCCTTGGCCTCGGTGACCCGCTCGACCACCTTGGTGAGGCGGTCGGTCTCGGTCAGCTCCGCGCTCACCGGCACCACCTCACCGGCGGCCGGGGCCGGGGTGGGCGTCACCGAGCTCGGCCGGATCGTGACCAGCGGGCGGCCGCGGGTGACCTTGGACTTCACGATCGTCGACCCGGCGAAGATCACCTGGGTGGCGACGCCGTCGGCGCCGAGCTGGACCACGTCGGTGAGCAGACCGTTGTCCAGGCGGACCGCGAGCCGGCCGGCGACCTCCTTGCCCTCCTGGGTGGACGGAATGAGCACCGCGGCCGGGTCGACCTCGCGCACCAGCTTCTCCAGCACCGCCACCTTCGGCGTGACCAGATGATCGGCCAGCTCGTCGGCCTCGGCCCGGTAGATCTTCACCGCGCCGAACTCGGCCAGCCGGGCGGCGAGCGAATCGGTCAGCCCGGGCGCGCCCACCACCACGGCGGACGGTTCGCCGAGCTCCCGGGCGATCGTCAGCGTCTCCAGGGTGACCTTGCCGACCGCGCCGGCGGCCGGCGCGACCAGGACGAGAACCTCAGCCATCTCCGCCAACCCCTCAGACGAACTTCTCGGACGCCAGGAACTCGACCAGCTTGAGGCCGCCCTCACCCTCGTCCGGCACGCGGGTGCCACCCTGGCGCGGCGGTCGCTTGTGGTGTTCGACCACGGCCGTGGTGGCTCCGGCCGACCCGACCTGGGCCGGTTCGACGCCGAGGTCGGCCAGGCTCAGCGTCTTGACCGGCTTCTTCTTGGCTTCCATGATCCCCTTGAACGAGGGGTAGCGCGGCTCGTTGATCGTGTCCCATACCGAGACGATGGCCGGCGTCGCCGCCGTCACGACCTCGTAACCCTCTTCGGTCTGGCGCTCGATGGTCAGCCCGTCCGGGCCAACGGTGAGCTTGCGGGCACCGGTGAGGGCGGCGATGCCGAGCCGCTCGGCGAGCATGTGCGGCATGACCTGGCCGCCGGCGTCGGTCGACTCGGCCCCGCAAAGAACAAGATCAGGTTCGAGGGTACGCAGGGCCGCGGCGAGCACGGTGGAGGTGGCGAGCGTGCACGAACCGGCCAGCGCATCGTCCACAATGTGCACCCCGCCGTCCGGCCCCACCTGCAGCGCCTTGCGGATCGCCTCGGCGGCCTGATCGGGTCCCATCGTGAGCACGGTCACCTCGCCGCCGTGCGCCTCCCGCAGCCGCAAAGCCTCCTCGACCGCGTACTCGTCCATCTCGTTGATGACGTTGTTCGCCGACGCGCGGTCGACGGTGCTGTCGTCGCTTCGCAGGTTCCGCTCCGCGCCGGAATCCGGCACCTGCTTGACGAGTACGACGATCTTCATGGCTCTCCCAAGACTCCTGCCTTAACGGCCGTTTGGTCGCCCGCGGCTCTCCGCAAGGCTGCC
>JBLNGJ010000574.1:0-3982 GCA_050264675.1 Micromonosporaceae bacterium | reverse complement strand
GCGCTCGCGGCCAACTCGTCCTCGCGGATGGCGAGCCAGGCCCGGCCGAGCTTGCCCTCGCGCAGCCGCAACGAGATGAAGATGACCACCGCGGTGAGGAACACGAAAATGCCGAACCGGGGCAGGTCGTCGAAGGGTCCGAGGTCCTTGATCACCGGTCGGCCGCTGGTGCCGTCAAACCCGACGGCGCGGATCGAGTCCACCGGGTTGATGCCCTGGGCGCCGTTGGAGATGTTGAAGCCGAGGTGCTGCTTGTCGCCGTTGTGGAAGATCTGCGGGATGATCTCGCCGAACCCGAGCGTGACCAGGGCCAGGTAGTCGCTGCGCAGTCGCAGCGTCGGCGCGCCGATGAGGATCCCGAAGAACGCACAGATGAGCGCCGCGGCGATGAGCACGAGCCAGAAGTTGATGTGGATGCCGCGGATGTTCTGCGTCCGCACGAACTCCGACGTGAAGAAGTCGACCTTCGTCTGGTGGAAGAAGTCAGACATGAACCAGCCGGCGGTGTAGCCGCCGATGGCCCAGAACGCCACGAAGCCAAGGTCGAGCAGGCCGGCGTAGCCGACCACGATGTTCAGACCAACCGCGAGCATGACCCAGACCATCGCCACGTTGACCGTGTCGAGCGAGAGCCAGGTGCCCATGAAGTCGTGCAGCTGCGGGCTGACCGCACCGGTGACGTAGAGGTCGAGGTAGTAGTAGAGGAACAGCACCCCGGCCGCGACGAGCAGCCCGACGGGCCAGCGGAACTCGGGCTTGATCGAGATTAACCGCCGGCGGGCCGGTGGCGGGGTCACCTTCGCGATGTCCGACACGCGTCTACACCTTCTCCCCGGACGAGTGGCCGAGCAGGCCGGTCGGGCGGAAGACCATCAGCAGGATCAGGATCGTGAAGACGAAGCTCTGCGACCACTGCTGCCCGAGGCCGACTCCGTCATTGAGGCCTTGGGCGACACCGATCAGCACGCCACCGAGGACCGCGCCGGTGAGGTTGCCGATGCCGCCGAGCACGGCCGAGGTGAACGCGATGAGGCCGAGCTGGAAGCCGAGGTTGAAGGTGGTGGTGCCGATGGTCTGCTGGTAGATCAGGCCGGCCGCGCCGGCCAGGGCGCCGCCGAGGGCGAACGTGAACGAGATGATGCGGTTGACGTTGATGCCCATCAGGCGAGCCGCGTCCTGGTCCTGCGCCGTGGCGCGCATCGCCTTGCCGACCTTGGTGGTGGTCACGATCCAGCTCATCAACAACAGCAGTGGTGCCGTGATGGCCACGATGATCAGAAGGTTGTACTCGATCCGCACGCCGCCGACGTTGAAGAAACCTTTGGGCAACACGCTCGACCAGTTGCTCTTCTGCTGGGACCCGTTCCACACCAGGCCGACGCCCTGCAGGATGAAGCTCATGCCGACGGCCGTGATGAGCGGGGCGAGCTTGGGGGCCCGGCGTAGTCGGCGGTAGGCGAGCAGCTCGATCGTCACGTTGATGGACGCGCAGAAGGCCATGCAGGCGATGAGCGCGCCGAGGAAGGCCAGCCAGCCGGCGACGCTGACGCCCGAGACCGCGTGGCCGAAGACTGTTGTGATCATGAAGCCGGCGAAGAGCGTGCCGAGCATGAACAGGTCGCCGTGGGCGAAGTTGATCAGCTCGATGATGCCGTACACGAGTGTGTAGCCGAGCGCGATCAGCGCGTACAGGGTGCCGTTCTGGAATCCGGCCACCACCGAGCTGAAGAACCGCACCGGATCGTTGATGAGCGCCCGGACGAGCCAGATCGCGGTGCCGGCGATGATCACGATCGCGGCCACCCGCTGCACCAGAGCCCGGACGCGCTGAGCGGCCTGTGCCGACGTGGTGATGGTGACAGTGGACTGGCTCATGCTGCTCCTCGGCGGGCGCTGAGGCGCCGGTGTGGCGCACCTGTAAAGAGGTACGCCACACCGAAGCCGGGCACTATGTCAGGTCAGGCCGCCTAGGAGACCGGCCACGCCTTGTGGAACGTTTCCTTGTTGCCCTTCTCGAGCTCGATGGAGATGTCCTTGACGTTCACGTCGCCGGTCGCGGGGTCAATCTTGACCTCCTTGCCCAGCACCGCCACGGTCGCCGGCACCGTCACGCCCGCGCCCTCGAAGACCTGGTCGCGAACGCTCTTGCGGGTGCCGTCGGACTTCTCGATCGCGGCCAGGATGACCTGCAGCGCCTGCACGCCGTAGAGCGCGTAGCTGGTGCGCGGGTCCGAGCCGTACTTGGCCTTGTAGGCGTCCAGGAAAGCGGCCGGCTTGCCGCCCGCGGCCCGCAGTGGGTCCGTCGAGAGGCCGGCGAAGGTCAGGTACGAACCCTGCGACTCAGCCAGCGCGTTGAAGTCCGGGTAGCCGGTGAAGCCGTCCGGAGCCAGCAGCTTGACCGTCTCGTTGTCGCCGAGGACCTTGACCTTGTCCTTAGTCAGCTGGCCGCCGTTGTTGTCGAAGATGCCGCCGAAGTAGACACAGTCCGCGCCGGTGGCCTTGACCGCCTCGAAGAGCGCGGTGTAGTTCGGCTGCGCCTTGTCCCACGCCTGCTCGCCGACGACCTGGATGCCCTGCTTCTTCGCCTCGGCGGCGAAGGTCTTGGCAACGCCCTGGCCGTAGGTCTCGTTGTCGTTGAGGACGTAGCACTTGGTCAGGTGCAGGTCCTTGGCGGCGAACTGCGCCGCGGCCGGGCCCTGGATGTCATCGGTGGTCACCACGCGGGCGTAGTTGCGCTTGCCGGTCGGGAAGTACTTCTGCGGCTCGCCCGGGTCCCAGGTCTTGGTCAGGCCGGGGTTGGTGTTGGCGTGCGAGATCATCAGCATCGGGCCCTTGGGGTCCTGGTTGAGGACCGGAGCCTCCAGCTTGGCGCAGCCCGAGTTGTAGGTGCCCATGACCGCGACCTCGTTCGCGTTGGCGACGTGGTCGCCGGCGTTCTTCGAACAGGTCGCTTCGTCCCAAGCGCCCTTGGCGGCGGTGGAGTTGTCGTACTTCTTGAGCGCGACCTTGTACTTACCGGCCTTGCCGCCCTGCTGCTCCAGGTAGAGCACCATCGCGTTCCAGGTGTCGTCGGAGGCATCCTTGGACGCGCCCTGGAACGGCAGGTCGACGCCGATCTCCAGGGTCTTATCGCCGCCGGCGCCACCGCCATTACCGCCACACCCGGCGGCCGCAGCCGCGAGCGCGGCGACACCGATTAAGGCGAGTGCCTTGATCCGCCTGTTCATTCCGATCCTCTCGCTCCTCATGACCCGGTACGGTCGGTAACCGGCGCACACAGGGACGGGGTCCTGTCGCATCCATTACGGAACGCGACGGCCCAGCCCACAAGGACTGGCCGGTCTGACTGGATCGCCAACCGGTCGGCTACCCAGGTTCTTCGGTCGAACCACCACGGTGGACTCCCGCCCAACGGACGAGTTACCTCCCCTTCTGGTCCGGCCAGCCGACAACACAGCGCGTAGTACTCGCCGCGTCGTGGCGCTGAAAGTAGGCGCCCCACCTGAAGGTGTCAAGCGTTGCCCACCGGCTGATCGACAATGGGGCCAAGCCGTAATCCGGTCGTTGCCGGGTCGCGCCGACCCACCTTGAAGTAAGATCGACATGGCGGGATCATAACGCTTTTGTGCGTTTTCCGAAATATCAGCCCTTCGTAGGATCCTCGCCGCGATTGATAGCATCCCACAGCCGTGCCGGCTGGTCGGCGAGCGGCCCCGACGGCGACACACCGGGCCGGGCGTACCGGGCGCCCAACCCCGGCCACGAGCCGCCACGACGCAGCGTGACAACGCCGACGAACGCGAGCCCGGCGCCGGCGGCGATCGTCAGCGCCGGTCCGCCGGCCGAGACCGCCGGGACGGTGCCCAGCGCGTACCCCGCGGTGGCCACGAGGCCCACCCCGCAGCCGATAAGCACTGCCCCGAGCCCGCGCCGCAACCACCCACGGGTGGCCACCAGGGCGCCCGCCCCGGCCCGCCCCACC
>JBLNGJ010000573.1:0-7746 GCA_050264675.1 Micromonosporaceae bacterium | reverse complement strand
GTTGGGGAAGAACATGAGGTCCTTCTCCCGACCGGCGGGTGGCGCCTGTCGAAACGACGGGTTGATCGCGTTGCGGAAGTCGGCGTACGTGGGGATCTGCACGCCAGCGCCGTTGTCGATCGTCGTCAGCTGCCCGCCCCCGGCCTGGTAGGCCTGCTGGAAGTCCCCGTACTCGAAGTAGAACTCGCGGTGTGCGTTGGTGTTGCGCGGGTCGCCGGTGGGCCAGATGACATCGGACTTCCATGACGTCGGACCCCCGTCGAACCGGTTACCCATGACCACGCCCGTCTCGGGGTCACGCTGGAGCGACCCCAAGGGCTCGATCAGCAAGGTCGAGTACAGCCCGACCTGCTGGTGGGTGGAGGGTCCGAAGTGGTCGTGGGTGAACACCGAGCCGTGGCCCTGGTCCCATGTTCCGTTGAGGATCGGGTCCGCGTACCAGCGCTGGGCGGTCGTGCGCGCGCCCCACGCGAGATTGCCAACCCCGGCGACAGTGCCGAAGAAGGGATGCTTGCGCGCCAGCGGGCACTGAGATGTCCAGACGTCGCCTGGGTCGAGGTGCGGGTCGGTGACGGCGCAGCCGTTGTTGGCGCGGATCGCCTCGATGCGCTCGACGACCTCCTCGGGGCTGAAGGTGCCGTCCTCGTAGTTGAATCCGTTGCCGGAGCCGTCGGAGGAGGTCACGTCGAACTTGACCAGGTGGATGTGCTGGCCGAGCACGTCGGTCGGGGTCCGTACCTGGTAGTCGTCGAGCTGGTAGACGTTGGGGACGAGGTTGGCGTGCTGATATGTCCCGCAGTCGTTGACGTTGAGGCGCATCACCAGCGGCTCCGGTGCGCGTGCCGCGCTCAGCGTCGCGGCGACATCGGCCCACAGGGCGATGATGCGCTGCTGCGGGAAGTGCCAGCCGAGCTTGTTGATCTTCGCGTCGATCTGGATGTTCGCACCCTTGACCGTGCGCGGCCGGCCGGCCGGCGTGACCTGCCAGTTGTTGGCGGGGGTCGGGTCGGACCGGCAGGGCTCAGCGTACGGCGCGCCCGCTGTGCGCGGCAGGCCGTTGCTCTCGAAGCCCAGGATCGGTCGTCCGGTCGGTCCGGTCCGCGGGTGAGCCGCGTCGACCGGAGTGCCGTCGCTGGCGAAGCTTGGCTGCCACAGCCTTTCGTGGAACGCCATCGCCACGTTCTCGGCGGCCGTCCCCGTTTCGGGGAGGTATTTCACCGCCGCGGTGAGCAGGGTCTTGTTGAAGTCCCTTGGGGTTTCGAAGCTCTGGGCGGTGCCGTCCGTGATGATGTGACGCGGCAGCCCGCCGTCCTCGCGCTGTCCATCACCGTTGGTGTCGATGATGTCAAGCGGCGGGGTCGGCGGCCGGTGACCGGCCAGGCCCGGGATGAACAGCGGGAAGCCGGGGTTGGCGGCGGGCGCGACCGCGAAGTCCTCCGCGACGTCCGCGATGCCGTTGCCGTCGGCGTCGACCTGGCTGGAGTCGTTGACACCGTTGTGGTTGAGGTCGTAGGGGACCACAGTCGTGCCGGCGTTGGGCATCGGGGCCATCACCAGGCTCGGCAGCGGCACGACACCCGGGATCGGGGTGCCCGCGGTGATCTCGCCGTCGGGCAGGGCACGGGCCCCGGCGGCCGGGCGTCCCTGGGCGTCGAGCTTGGTGCCGCGCTCGAAGGTGTCGAGGTTTCGCCAGAGTTCCCACATGCCTTGGGCGAAGTGGGGGTAGAAGTGGCAGTGGAAGATCGCGTCGCCGGGGGTCTTGTTGCGGTTACCCGAACCGCCGAACGCGATCTCGTACGTGTAGCCCGAGCCCGAGCCGATGATCTGGCTATCGAGATAACTTGATGTCTTGGTGTTGGGCATGAATTGCCATTGATGGGAATGGAGGTGGAAGATGTGATGTTCCTTGCCCACGTGCAGGTTGCGGAACTTGACCCGGTCGTTGATGTAGCTCCGGTGCACGTTGGACGGGTCGTCCGGGTACAGCGCCTTGGTGGCCTTGGCGCCAGGGATGACGTTGCCGGCTGAGTCCTTGGTGTTGGCCGGGATGTCGACCACCATGGCGGGGTCGCCGACCGTCCACGCGGACAGGAAGAACTCCTCGTACTTGCAGTCCGTGCAGTCCCACATCGGGCCCACGCCGAGACGGTTGGCGATGATCTCAGCGCCGATCCCGCCGGTCCCGTAGTTGATCGCGAAGCCGTCCCTCACCCCGTGCAGGACCTTGCTGAGCTTGGGATCGTTGAACAGGTCGAACGCCTGGCGAGCGAAGATCTCGTCGTGGAAGATCGTGGTGAACTCCCGGAACGGCTCGCGCCCCTTCTGTTGCTCGAGGTTGTAGTTCTGGTTGTCCCAGTAGGTCTGCGGATAGTCCCGCAGCGGGATCCGGAAGTTGTCGCCAGCCGGGCCGGCCATAATCGCGTTGAGGTCGGAGTGCACCAGTTCGGTGCCGTTGAGCATGTTCAGGATCGGCAGTCCCGCCATGTTGGCGTCGCCGGTGGACGGGTAGCGCGCCTCGTAGTTGATGACCGGGTGGCCGTCGGCGGTGAAGCTCGTGGTCGCCAGGTCCATCTCGGCCCGGGTCACCTGGCTACGGTGCCAGCTCGTGTCGAACGGCTCGACGTTGACCGCACCGAACAGCCCGAACCCGCTGGTGCCGTTGAACCCCTCCGCACCCGTGCTGACGCCCGGGTTGGACAACAGGTAGGTGTTCTCGTGCTCGGCGAACAGCTTGTAGTTCTTGAACTCGCCGGGCGCGGCGAGGCCGGTCGGGCCCTCACCCACGAACGCACCGTTGCTGGTGATCGCGTCGACCACCTGCATGCCACCAACATGCACGCCGACGTGGCGGTCGACGGGCTGTTCGTTGTCCGTACGCTGGAGCGCGAGCAGGTTCTGGAAGCGGATCGCAAGACAGTCGCCGACGTTGGCGCGCAGCACCAGCGGCCGCGGCCGCTTGTCCGAGCGGAGCATGACGTTGCCCGCGACGGCCGCGGACTCCGGCAGCCGGGTGAGCGCCACGCCCTGGTTGGGACCGCTCTTGACCACGACGTCGCGGCGCAGCGCGTAGATCAGCCCCGCCGGGTTGGTCGCGCCGAGCCGGTTGTAGCTGAAGTCCTGGTCGAGCGCCACCACCTGGGCGGTGACGGTACGGGTACCGGGCAGCGAGCCGCAGGTAACGGGCACGGGTATCGCCGACGTGGCGTCTGGCTGCGGCGCTACCGTCCCGGGCAGCATCGCGACGCCGAACACGCCCGCCAGTAGCACGCGGGTGGGCTTGAGCGCGAGTACCCGGCTGATGTCGATTCTGTGACGGCGTGCCCGGACGAGCAGTACCGCCGCCGAGACCGCGAGGGCGACCGGAGTAAGGAGTGCGAGATCGCGGGCCAGGTGGCTCGCTGACGCCGGCGCGCCGTGGTAGCCCAGCAGCCAGCCTTGCACCGGGCCGAGAGCGGCAAGCGAGGTGCTGGTGGTGAGCGTGACCGCCATGGCCGTGAGTCCGGCGCGCGATGCGGAATCAGGTGTCGGCAGGGACCGCTCGGCGCGGCGCGCGATGGCCAGTCCGGCCGCGACCGCCGCCATGACGGCGGGCAGCAGCACGGTCGAGTCGCGCAGCCACTGCACGAGGAACGGCAGTTGAAGGGTGGTGTGGTGCCCTTCGACGTGATGGAGCAGGACCGACCACAGCCCCATGGAGTAGGCTAGTGGCACCGCCAGTTGGAGGAGGGTGCGTGGCGACGCTAGCCGGCGGCCCGCACCCTCCTCGCTGTTGGGATACATGGTTCCTTCTTCCCTGCACTTAGTGATCCTCATGGTCGGTGCCCGAGGTGTCCGGGAACCGAGTTCGACCGAGATCGATCGCGATCGCCCCCGAGCCATCGGGGTCGTCGAACAGAAGACTCAACTGGTGCTCACCTCCCTTCACCGGGAACTGCATTTCGGCGTCGAAGATGGCCCCGGGCAGGAGCCTCACCGACTCGAATGCCGCTCCCTCGACGGAGATCGGTTTGCCGTCGGGCTCAAGCCGCAGCGCGAAGCGAGCGGGGGTCAGCTCGACCGGCACCGCTGTGGTGTTGGCGAGCCGGACGACGACTTCGAGCGAGACCTTGTCGGGGGGACCGTCTTGAGGGAGGCCGACATGGCCTTGGTGGACGGTCTTGGGAATGGCGACCTCCTTGGATGAGACGACCCATAGCGCACCGAAGCTCGTCGACACGCGGCCGTCCGTAAAGTGGGTGGCGGCGCTGCCCGAGACGATCCCGAAGGCCAGGAATGCGCCCACGAGCGCGAAGCCCGACGTCAGGGCAACCAACGAGGCAAGCACATATCGGCCCAACAGCGTGCCGGCACCACGTGACCGAACCGGGCGTGCCTTGCCAGCTCCGTGACGGATGGTTCTAACCGAGAACTCGGCAGACCTCCTAGTCATTGAGCACCCCTTCAGGCTTGATCTTCAGGACTGGCTGAGGCCAGCCGGTGTGGCCGGCGGTCAGGGCATGTGCTGGCGGACCTGGTTGAGTAGGTCCGTGGCGGACAGGTACATCGACGGGTACTCGCCGTACCAGCGTTGGGTTCCATTCGCGTCGATGTACACGAAGCTGTGCCCGGGCAGTCCGGGGTGCATTCCCTTGCCGAGGGTGCCGTATGCGGTTGAGACGGTGCCATCGTCGAGGAGGAACGGGGTACGCACCCCGTTTGCCGCCATGTCGGCCTTGATCTGTGCGGCGGTGTTCATCACGATCGGCAGCACGACAATATTGGCAGCCCTAAATTCGGCGAAATGCTGCTCGATGTCGGCCATCTGGTACAGGCAGGACTGGCAACCGGCGCCCTCGTTGAAGTAGAGCACGACGTGACGGCCGCGGTAGTCCGCCAGGTGCACGGTCGCGCCGTTGGTGTCGGTCAGGGCAAAGTCCGGCGCGGGGCGCGTGTTGGCGTCCACGGTGGGCCGTGCGCTCCACATCATCACCCCGATGAGGGCGGCGACGGCGGCGAGAACGACGCCCCACAGCAGCAGATACCGGCGACGCTGCCGAGAGGCAAGGGCAGCGGTGGCCCGGGCACGTTCAACCCTGGAGGTTTTGGCCCGACTGGCCCGAGTCCTCCCGTTGCCGGGTTGCGGACGGGCGGCGGTCTTCGTGCTCATGACGGGTTCTCCATGGTGCGGCCGGACCCGCCCGCGACGGCGTGGTCCGGGCTCGGGGGCGTGGTGGCGGCACGGTCGGCCGGCGCGTTTACCACGGTGATCGTCGAAGGCATCGCAGCTCCCTACGGTCCGGGTCGGATCCGGGCGAGGACTCCGTAGGACCAGGCTCGGGCGCCCCGATAAACAGAACTCACGGAAATCGATGAAGCTTCGATAAAGCCAGCGTGCCCTCCGCAGGGCAAGATGAGGGCATGAGCTCACGGGTGATGGTCATCGATGACGAGGAGAGCCTCGTGAAAGTGGTGGCGACCTATCTGGAGCAAGACGGCCATCGGGTCGAACGCGTCTTCGACGGGCTGGCCGCGGTGGCCGCCGCCCGACGTCGACCACCAGACGTCGTCGTGCTCGACCTCGGGCTGCCTGGCCTGGACGGGATCGAGGTGTGCCGGCAGCTACGGACATTCACCGACTGCTATGTGGTGATGCTCACCGCCCGTGCCGAAGAGATCGACAAACTCCTCGGCCTCGCGGTGGGCGCCGACGACTACCTGACCAAGCCGTTCAGCCCGCGGGAACTGGCTGCTCGGGTCCGGGCAATGTTGCGACGCCCCCGCCACGACTTCACGGACGGCGAAGAGGGGCAGCCGCCACGCACCTTCGGGCCGCTGCGCGTCGACGTGACTGCCCGCGAGGTCCAGCTCGACCAGCGGGCGGTGGAACTGACCCGCACCGAGTTCGACCTGCTGGCTGCGCTGTCGGCGAGGCCCCGGATGGCGTTCAGCCGTCGCCAACTCATCGACGCCGTGTGGGGCGACGGCTGGATCGGCGACGAACACCTCGTCGACGTCCACATCGGGCACCTGCGCCGCAAGCTCGGCGACGGCCCAACGGCCCACCGATTCATCCGCACCGTGCGGGGTATCGGGTACCGGATGGGTGAGGGCTGATGGCTCGCCCGCCCGTCGGCCTGACCGGTCGGCTGTTCGCCGCCCAGGCCGTGGCTGTGCTCACCGGAGCAATCACCCACGGGCTGGTCGCCGCCGCCGTCGGACCGGCCATCTTCTACCGACACCTGCGGCAGATCTCCGGGCAGGTCGACGCCGAGACCGGCCACCACGTCGAGGAGGCGTACGCCTCGGCCAGCCGCGTGTCCTTCAGCGTCGCCCTGCTCGCCGCACTGGTCGCCGCCCTGGCCGTGAGTGCCTACCTCGCACGGCGCGTCGCCCGCCCGGTCGGGCAGCTCGCCGCCGCGGCAGCCGACGTCGCGGAGGGGCGCTACACCACCCTGGTCGAGGCGCCCGGGCTCGGTGCCGAGTGCGACCTCGTGGCCTCATCCTTCAACGCCATGGCCGCGCGGCTAGCCGACGTCGAGGAAAACCGCCGCCGGATGCTTGCGGACCTCGGCCACGAGATGCGCACCCCCGTCGCGACGATCGAGGCATACCTCGAAGCCGCCGAGGACGGGGTGGCCGTGGACGGCGAGGACATCCTGTCGGTCCTGCGTACCCAGACTGCCCGGCTACGTCGCCTCGCCGACGACATCGCCGCGGTGTCTCGGACCAAGGTGCACTATCTCGACCTGCATCTTGTGCGTACCGCGCCGGCTGACCTGGTACGCGTCGCGACGGCGGCGGCACGGCCGCGGTACGCAACACAAGGGGTCGTCCTGCATGAGCGGGTCGCCGCCGACGTCCCGGACATCGACGCGGATCCGGAACGGATCGGTCAGGTGCTGGGCAACCTGCTCGACAACGCCCTTCGCCACACCCCGCGCGGCGGGCGGGTCAGCGTCGCCCTCCATCCGGACCCCGCCGGAGTCCGGATCACGGTCTCCGACACCGGCGAGGGCATTGCCGCGGAGCATTTGCCGCACGTGTTCGAGCGGTTCTACCGTGGCGACTCCACCCGCGACCGCCGGCCGGGTGGGTCGGGCATCGGCCTGTCGATCGTGCGGATGCTGGTCGACGAACACGGCGGACGGGTTACCGCCGAAAGCGGCGGGCCGGGCAGCGGCGCGACCTTCACGCTGATCCTGCCGGCCGTCCAGACCCTGGTGACCGTCGGCGATCCACCGTCCGGCCGGTAAAGGTCATGGACAGGAGGGACATGCGTTGGTGACTGGTGCGTTGTCGTTGGCGGGCGAGCGGTGGGCGTGGTCAAGGGTGAGCAGTACCCGGGCGGCGCCGCCAACGCCACACCCGCACTGACCAGGCGGATCCCGCACGGACGTGTCCACGTCGACGAGCACCGTAGGAGCGCATGGTCTTCTACGGTGGACAGTTGAAGATCGCCCGACAGGCCGATAGGCCGTGGCCGTTTCACCAGGCTCTCGGGAGCGCCCGCTCATGCCGCGATAACGCACGCCTTAAGGAGCCGCCCCAGCCGGCCCGCTGGCAGCAAGTGCCCGTGGTGGTGGCCTGGCTGCGCCGCCTTCCCGGTCACGACCGCCGCGACCTCGACGCGCACGGGCGGCCCCAAGTCGACTGGTTCGAGACCCGCCAGGCCATGGAAACTCCTCCTCCAGGGATGCACCCCGCAGGCAAACCGGGCCACCACTCTGCCCGGGTCTGGCCCCGCTCAACTCATCTGACCCCGGCCGC
>JBLNGJ010000572.1:0-2596 GCA_050264675.1 Micromonosporaceae bacterium | reverse complement strand
CGAGAGGAACCGGCCAACTCTGCCTCGAAGCTTGCGAGAGGAACCGGCCAACTCTGCCTCGAAGCTTGCGAGAGGAACCGGCGAACGTGTTGGTCTCGCCGCGCTGGGAGTCCGGTCACGGTTGGTCAACCTCACCCGCCTGAGCGGAGGGGCATACCCGTACACTCTGCCGGGCATGTGGCGTGCGGCATGATAAGCCACGCCAGGAGCAGGGAGGGAGCACGCGTGGCCTCCAGAAGGAACCGCCAGCGGCAGTTGGAGCGCGCCCGCACTGAGCGGCGCATCGCCCGGCAGGCCGCGACGGAGCGGCGGCGGCGCCAGATCCAGGCCGGCATCGGCGCCAGCCTCGCCGTGGTGCTGATCGTGGTCGGGACGATCTGGCTGCTCGGTGGCTTCAAGCCCCGGCCGAAGCCGACGGTGGTCTCCGGCACGTGCACCTGGAACCTGCTCGACACCGGCCTGTCCGGCGTCCGGGAGACCGGCAACCCGCCGCCCACCGGTGAGGTCCGCACCGGCACCGTGAAGCTGTACCTGCGCACGAACCTCGGCGACATCGAAGCCGAACTGGACCGGGAGAAGGCGCCCTGCACCGTGGCGAGCTTCATCTACCTCGCCGGCAAGAAGTTCTTCGACAACACCAACTGCCACCGCCTCGCCACGTCGGGCATCTACGTGCTGCAGTGCGGCGACCCGCTCGGCGACGGTTCGGGCCGGCCGTCCTACCAGTTCGCCAACGAGAACCTGCCCAACGACCCGAATGTGGCCAGCCCCTCGGCGTCGGCCGCGGCTTCGGCGAGCCCCAGCGCCTCGGCTGCGGCGACACCCTCGCCGAGCCCGAGCGCCGAACCGAACCTCTACCCGCGCGGCACCCTGGCCATGGCGAACGCCGGCGCCGGCACCAACGGCAGCCAGTTCTTCATCGTCTACAAGGACGGCTCGCAACTCGCCCCGGCGTACACCATCTTCGGCCGGGTGACCAAGGGCCTGGACATCGTGGAGAGGGTCGCCGCGGCCGGGGCGCACGACCCCACCGGCGCCAAGACCGGCGACGGTACGCCGGAGCTGCCCATCAAGATCCTGGCGTTCAGCATCGGCACGCCGCTGCCCGAGCCGAGCCCGAGCCCGAGCGCCAGTTCCACGCCGGCGACGCCCACTGCCCCGACGACCAGCCAAGGAGCGACGCAATGACCTCGGTGCGGGACCGCCAGCGTGCGGCGGTGCGGGCCAGGATGGAACGGGAGATGGCCCAGCGGGCCGATGCGGCCCGGCGCAAGCGCCGGCTGCAAGCCCGCATCGGCGCCGGCGTGGCCGGTGCGGTCATCATCGGTGCGGTGATCTGGATCATCGCGGCGGCAACCGGGGGTACGCCGGTCGCGGCGCCCAGCCCGACGCCGGAGCCGGAGTGCATCTGGATGCCGCTGGTCGACCCGAGCCAGAGCCCCGCGCCGTCGTTGCCGGCCGGCCGCAAGGACGTCGGCATGCCGCCGAACAAGGTGCCGCGCTCGGGCTACCAGATCGTGACGATCACCACCAACCTTGGCGTGATCAAGGTTGAGATGGACCTGTCCAAGGCGCCGTGCACGGCGGCGAACATAGCCCACCTCGCCGAGAAGAAGTTCTACGACGGCGCCGGGTGCCACCGGCTCGCCCAAACGATCTTCGCGCTGCAGTGCGGCGATCCGTCCGGCAGCGGCACCGGCGGTCCGACGTACGCCTTCGGCAACGAGAACGTGCCCTCGCTCAAGCGCCCGCCCTATCACGAGGGCGACGTGGCCATGGCCAACAGCGACGACCCCAGTCAGCCCAGCCTGGGCACGAACGGCAGCCAGTTCTTCTTCATCTACGCCAACCCGCTCGAGGCGCTGCCCGCCAACTACACCCTCTTCGGACGGGTGGTCGAGGGCCTGGACATCCTCAAGCGGGTGGCCGCCGGCGGCGACGACGGCAAGTTCGAACCCTCGCCCGGCGGCGGACACCCGAAGATCCCGCTGAAGTTCACCAGCGTGACCGTGGCGCCGCCGACCGACACCCCGGCGCCGGTGGTGACCCCGCCGCCGACCACGGCCGCACCGGCGACGGCGACGCCGACGCCGAGCCCGTAGCCGCACCGGCTCTGCGGGCCGGGACCGTCAGTCAGGAGCTGGAGGTCACCCGGTAGGCGTCGTAGACGCCGTCGACCTTGCGCACCGCGCTGAGCAGGTGGCCCAGGTGCTTGGGGTCGGCCATCTCGAACGTGAACCGGCTCACCGCGACCCGGTCGCGGGTGGTCGTCACCATCGCGGAGAGGATGTTCACCCGCTCGTCCGAGAGCGCCCGGGTGACGTCGGCGAGCAGCTTGTGCCGGTCCAACGCCTCGACCTGGATCGCCACCAGGAACATCGAGGCAGCGGTGGGCTTCCACTCCACGTCGACCATCCGGTCGACCTGCCGGCGCATCTCGTCGGCGTTGGTGCAGTCGGCCCGGTGCACGCTCACGTTGCCGCTGCGGGTGATGAACCCGAAGATCGGATCGCCCGGCACCGGGGTGCAGCAGCGGGCGAGCTTGATCCAGAGGTCGGAGGTGCCGCGCACCACCACGCCCGGGTCGTGCGAGGTG